>CANJNY010000162.1 GCA_947475715.1 Prolixibacteraceae bacterium | reverse complement strand
TTCTCAATAGGATAAGCCATAATAATTATTTTAAAGTGTTAAAAAATTTCAGGTCAAGTTCAGCCCATCGGGCAGCTAGTGACACTAATTCATAGTTACGACCATGGTCGGCGAATAAGCTGATTTCAAGATTCTTAATAAATAAGGTGAGATTAGAATCTGACTTGTATCGATCCCTAAAACGCTTCAGATAATAGACCGTATTCCACTTATAACTCAAATCCGGTTTAAAAGTGTTGTTTTCAAGAATCATCTTGTTGTTATATTTTTGAATAGAAGCAAGTTGCATCAGCTTATGCAGAATTGATCGCGACATATTGTGGTTTTGGATTAGATCCACAAAACTATTTTTGTATATCAAAACAGTCTCAAATTCTTTGTCCCACGAAACCGTTTCACCCAGGAAGGTGATTGCATTCTTATCTTTATGCTTTTTTGAAGATTTTTCAGCTTCCCCGGCCAGTTCTGCAGCTTTAGCAATCGGAAATTTATTGTTAACAATGGCAATTCCACCAGAAATAGAAATATCATTTCTGCCAACAAACTTGCCGAAAGCAGTTCTAATATCGGCTGAGAATTCAATAATCTCTTTCCAACGACCTATTGCAAATACGTCATCTCCACCAGAATAGAGGATATTTATCCAATCCTTGTACTTTTCGCGGATTGTATTAAGATAACCGCTGAAAAAAAGATCCAATTGAAATGAAAGGGTTGCATATGAGGCAAAAGTTCTTTGTTTTTCGGGTAAACCATTGATAAATATATTCCCAAGATTGTCAACATCCATCCTCAGTATACCCAAGTAGGTTTCCGTGGAACTATCTCCCGGTATAATTTGGGTGAGCTCTTCGAATGTTTTGGATTTATTGTGGTGCATGGCTTGCTTATTGCCCCCATAAAATTGGAATCCATAACTAACTTTTTGTCCCTTTAGCTTTGCATCAAGAAAATTTGTATTGTTAAACTTCTTGACCCGGCTTACATCCGCAGAAGTTATTCTTCTAAAATCTGCATGGTCCTTTGTTAATTCACGTTGATCAAACAAATAATTTTCAATACCAACCACCTCCATTTGTGCACATGAAGAATTATTCAAGTACTTGCTTTCATCGTTGGGATCTTTATAAGTAATAAGGAAATCGGCATCTTTCAGAGCGCTTCCAAGGCCTATTTGATCAATAACATCCTTACTAACAAAGTATTCTGAATTTTTTATTTTATTTTGCAAAGAAATGGCAAGTTCCTCTCCGGTTACAGCACAGACTTTGACGTCACCACCTGTTGTCAATTTTTCATTTTCAGGACAGAAAAACTCGTCAAAACTGTCAATAAGCAATGACTTGAATTTCTGATTCTTTTGTTTTAATAATTCCTCTGCCAATTTTTTCCACAAACCTCCTAAGTTGGCTGTTTGATCGGTATTTCCCTCGTAATCTATAATTCTTTCTTTAGTCAAGAATGCAAATGGGACACTTGTTAAATTGACAAAGATTTTTCCTTTGTGTTGTTTCCATAACTCTTTCTCAATTTCACTTTTTATCTCCGCAAGCGCAGATAATACTTCACCATTGTTAGGCAAAAGCATATAGAAAACTCCACCGGACGAATATATGACATGGCCAATTGTAGCTTGAATATGCTGATGAGTGATAATCTTTTGAATGATTGAATCAATAAGTAATTGAAGGTAAAATGAACGTCCCTTTAAGCTTTGCGCAGCTTTACTGCTGGAAATATTGTAGATGAATTTCTGGATACCAGATATATCACACCCTACAAGCAAAACAGGATGAACACCTTTATTCATGGTAAGCCGCTTGTCGTTATTGTTCCAATCAAAATCAATTTCATGCTGATTATAATAGGAGTAGATGCAATCTGCAAAGGCAGCTGTAGTTTTAAAGTGCTCATACAAACTTACATTTGCCATATCCATAGTATTTGATGGAATAGCCCATGTATATTTTTTCAATAAGTACAATAAGCTTTCAGTGAAGCCATTCACACTATCAGAAGGCAGGTCATCGAACTCAGCAAAGAATTTTTTCCAAAGCTGATTGTATGAAAATTTATCATTGGCATTTAGGTTGCTTTCAATTTTATTTGGAAATTGAAAGTTCTTTCCATCTATACCTAAACTGCCCAGTTTAAAAGCATTATTGAATTTATTCGCGTTAATGCAATTGAAGATAGAATACAATGGTATTTTTTTGTACCTCTCTTTTCCCCATTGAATTTTTTCGTCATCTTCGCCTTCCTCTTTTTCAAAAGTTTGAGGTTGTGTTCTGTCAAGACCTGCACTCCACCAATCTGCCAAAGTAATAATTGCTTGTATTGGCGTTTGTGGCTTATGGTGATTTACCGATAGGTTAATGATATTATTATCCGTTTCCTTCATCGGATCAAAAGTACCTTGCATCAGGTTTAAGGCTTTAAATTGTTTGCTCTTACGTTCAAAAAATTCACTGGTCCAAACTACGTGATGGTAACCGAATCGGCCATTTTCATTTGCTGGAAATATTGATTGAGCCAGAGCAAATGATACATCCCCTACTTCAGTCTGAGTGTTCCTTTTCCCATTAATAAACAGGTTTTCATCTGCTCTTTGATAAAATTTTCCGATATCATGCAATAAAGCTGCGAGATAAATCTTGTTTCGCATTGAATCACCATTTTCCATATCGCTGTTTTGATTTAATATTTAAGGTTCTAACTCATAAATCGATTATGATTCATGTTCTGTAATTCTAGGATGTATTGATTTAATGACTCCAAATCCCGTGCTTACCCCCTTACCGAGTCCGATGTAGTCTGGAAGAAAAAAATTCGTTCGGAAGATAAGGTCAAAGGCTTGCAGACCAGTCCCTTTGTATTTTGCAAAATAATCCCTTTGAATTTGCTTAATATGGACTTCAAAGTTTTTCTCAACATTGTAGCCAACGCCCTTGGCAAATGAAAGAATATTTCCGGTAAGAATTTTTTCAAGAAATAAAGTCTTTTCGGCAAGGGTAGTTACTTCCTCGTACTTCTTATAGTTTTCTTCATTAAGCGCCAACCATTTGTAGATTGAATAGGTGAATTTCTTATCCCAGACATTTAGCGTAAAATTATTGGCTGCCAGGCTGTCAATGGTAAGTGTCATTTTTTGTTCGCCTAATTGAATATCCCAATTCCGCTGCCCAAGGAAGGAATGGATCTCATCTGTACCTTCATCCAGACAAATAAGGCAACCTTTTCGCTCAATCACTTTATACTGTATAAGTGGATAGGAATATCGTAGACCTGATTCTCCGATATGATTATGAAACAAAATTTTATCACGACCGGTCTTCTCAATAATTGCGCCACGTAAGCGGGGAATTTCACGTGAGGGGATCTCTTGCTCAAAGCAAATCTTTAAGACCCGAATCTTTTTCATATTTTTGTAAATTAGGTTTAGTGTTGGGGATTCAAAAGGAAAAAATAAAATCGTTAAAACCAATCCTAAAAGGTCTAAATTTGCGACTCACCTAATCCAAAATCCTGAATCAAATGTCAACATAATAAGTCAGTTTTAAAAGATAATAAGCAATTTTTCAAAATATTTTGTTTAGTGTAGCCATTTCATAAACAGATGTAGCGTTTTCATTTACAGATGTACCATAAAATTCAATAACCGTATCGGCCATTAAAATAAATCCAGTAGGTTTTTAGATGATTTTTTGACTATTTATCGGTAAAATAGAAATTCTACCTCAAGAGGAAGAGTCATTTTTATCCTAAATCCCATCCATTTATTGAATAATACTTTAGGGCGAAATAATTGTTTAAAACTCAAACGGAATAATTTGTTTTGATCTATTGGGTGGCACAAATTAGTCAGATCAACATTATCTCACCATCAACCAATCCAAACAAATCAAACTCCCTGAATTGTGCTTCGGATGACTCAGTAAGATCTCCGGCGTCGATTAAAATACAGCCGGTTTACTTCGGTGGGATAACAAACCCAAACAAAATAGTGCCGGCATTGTAAAAAATCAGGCTCATGCGATATAACTCGTTTATATAGGGGTAAATCGGTTCGGCACGGAACATCCTAATTAGAATAATAGGTCTGCCTTTCCATAATAATTCAGATATGGATGAAATAAATAATACATCTTGCCTTTTAGGTGCTATATTTTATTTAATCATTTCACATGAATCAGCGAAAAATCTGCAGGGATCTTAAGCCCATCTGATTTGCTTAGATAATCTCCACTAGAAACCTTATTCCCATCTGCATCATAAAGCAAAAAGGCCAACTGGACAAGCCTTGGCCAGTTGTTTAAATCTGAAACCGGGGCTTTCCAGGTTATGGTTAGGCCAGTCGTTTCAGTGTCGAAGAAGAGGTACATGATTTATATTTATAGGTTACTTGATACTCTTAATATGTAAGCGAATAATTCTTGACTAAGGGGATCTAAGTAATTTGTATAGTCTCGAAACATAGGAATAAACAAAACAGATGGGCGATATCTCTATAGGACGCTATTGCCCGATTAGTCTCTAATTACATGTTCATTTAACCAGAGCTTTAATTCATTAAAATAATTTTGACCACCGGCTTTAATTGCTCGTCCGCTTGGGCTAAATGATTGGGATACAAAAGTTGCATTGGCTTGATTTTTAATTTTGTTAATAAATCCCTGAAACCCATTCACCCCTAACCTATTTTCTTGCCATTTAGTTATGAAATCGTTTCCTATTGTGTTATTCCCCATTGTATGAATAATTTTTTGTATTCTGCCTTCCAATAGTAATTCGAATATTTTATAGTTATAAACTCGTCGTACTGTAATGCGAGTATTTTCAAATGAGGTGTTTGTTGTAAATAATACTTGATCGGAAAATTCCTTGTAGATTTTCCGATTTATGAAACTATTAATAATTAAATCATTATTATCATCTGAACTTATTTCAACAGAATTTATTACATCTAAAAAACAAAATCTATATAGGGTCATATATTCAATCTTTCGATCTAAATTATTGAAGAAAAAATTTGGATTCAACTGGTTTATTTCAGCTATAGCTTTCCAAAAGTAATTTGTCCCTCTTCCATAATAATAATCGGCATTATCTTCTCTTGGATTATAAGGATTAAAAGAGCCCAAGATCAAGGTTTTGGCATTTTGCACAAGTTCTTTTCTATACCAATCATTCTCAAGCCCTACGTGATTTATTATCATATTTGTATGTTCTTAATTTAGTCCTCTAACTTCGGCGCTTTTTAAATTTCTTGCTTCCAATTTTCGCCATACATTTCTTCTTCTAAAGAATAAAGTTTCACATTTTCAGGAACCTGTTTTAATTTTACTCTTAAAAATGATTCATATGGCTGCAACCCACCTTCAGGAATTACCCTTATTAAATCAAACTTATACATAAACTTGTCAGGCAATATTATCAGCTTGTCTTCAATATCAAATTTCAAATTTTCTCTAACCCAATCAGATGTTGAACAAGTGAGATTATAAATTGTGGTTACATCTTCTAAACCCACTGCGTATAGCGGAATATTTCTATAAGAAAGTACTTCATTAACTTTCATATAGAACCTTTGCAGTGAAATAATATCTACTTCTCTTGAGAAATCTAATACCTTTTCAAACTTTACAAAGGCGTTTATTTTTTGAAATTTCATCATAATTGCTTTAGCAATTTCAGTTTAAGGTTGTTTAAAGTTGCACATATTAGTATAAATTTAGGCGATGTAGCCCCTGCCTGCGCTTCTATGTATCGACACATGCGACTAAACGGCCATATTACTAAAAGCAAAAGCGATTTTTCATATTAGAAAGCACTATTATATTTTGGCAGCAAACCATTCCTTTGATAAAACGCATTCAACAATACAGCTTCTGCATAACCAGGAATTTGACCATTTTGTAAGTGAATAATATGTATGTTCAGCTGTGAGCAATTTTCTTGGGCCATCAAATTAAGAATGTATTGATTAGAAAGGACATCCCGACCAGTCGCAGGATCTTTGCCTCGCGAAGCTTGCAAACGACTTCGTAACGAATGATTTACTAATTGACCTTGTTGATTTACTTTTCCAGCCATCCCAATGTAAAAAACTTCATTGTTGTCAGCATTTTCCCATAGGTAGATACCAACTAAATCCGCAACCGAGTTGCGAATAATTCGATTGTAATCTTTAAGCCCACCATTTGCACTAATTGTTGCGAAAGGAATTTGGATCGCATAATCATGGTCTTTTAAATTAACAATAGTTTCTTTAAGTTTTAATACATTCATGGCTTTTATTTATTAGGGCCATAAGATGCTGGCACGTTTAAAATTAGACCAATCTTTAATGTTTTTCTTATCATGAAAGATGACCTTTTCATAAAGGGTATTCACAACAAAACGATCAATACCCATTTTTGCTTTTATATTATTAGATTCGAAATTGCTGTTCCATGTTTTTAAAGCTAGCTGAAATAATTGTCCATAGTTTTGTTTAAAAATGGTCGAGGTTTCGACATGGTCAACGAAACCGTTAGCTATTAACTTTTTTCTAATTTCAGGAACTTGGGCACGATCAATTTGGGTTACATTTATTAACGTAGCATAGTGAATAGTAACTCCAGGATCTTTCAAATAATATAAGTCAATCTTATCTCTGCTGGGTTGTTCAATACTGCTAAAGCATGGTATATAAGCCACACATCTTTTGTCATTCCTAAACTCCTGAAGTATTGAGCAGAAATTGAATTCTTCAAGTCCCAAGAATTTATTTTCCCGTCCATTTGAAATTCTAATGCCAAAATTAGATAAGGACTCGGGTGCAGTAAAGTTGTTGTTGCTTTTGTACGTCTTAGCTTTCATATATTCACTCTAATGAATTGATGATTTTAATATTTATTAAGTTCGGCAAACAAGATATCTATTAGTTTGAAAAATCCTTTTGAAAAATAGTAGTATTATAATTCCCCTATTTTTGGAAGACTGGCACAAATGTATCATTAAAATTTAAAATTCAATGAATTAAAGCGATTCATGATCCGACTTTACAACTCCTCTAACAACCCTGTGTTAATCTGGATTTTTAGGTAGTTATACCTTAATCCCATAGTTTTTAAATCCTAATTTTAGACGCTTAATAACCTTGTTTTTTAACGTGTCTGGTTCCAAAACATTAATATCCTGCGAATACTTGAAGCAGAAATCCTCAAGCTCCTGATCATTCTCAATCAATAGTTTAATCGTTAACTCCTGAGTCGATTCCACATCCTTGACAATCTTCTGGCTCGGATGAATTGGGTAAGTCTTGAGATAAGAATAGATCCAGGCCTTATCTCTCACTACTGTTTGCAATACAACCGTCTCTGGTGCAAGATCTGGTTTATTTAGATTTACACGAAAGACCCCCAAGGAATCCTTAAAATAATCGGCTGGACTAAATCCCTTCGGCGGCAACTCTTTGGTGAATTCGGCCTCCTCTTCTATTGAATCAAGACGATCGAGTGCATAGACATAAAGCTGATTAAGTTGTGGCCAAGCGCGTGGCTCATCCGGCTTTACTTTATGTGCTAATAAATACCAACCGGAAATCCATCCATTGCTATATTCTTTAAGCAGCAAAGGAAGGAGCTTAACCTCTTTTGATTTCTTTGGATCGTTAATATTATGATGTGAGGCAGTAACAACCTTGCGCTCCTTGATCGCACGTAACAACACCTCGAAATTTTCTTTTCCCGCCTTGATGCCATCTTTAGCAAGATCCACAGGCACCCAGGTTGGACCGTAATCATCCGCATGTTTTAAGGCTAAAAGGGCTTTAAAGAGATGTAGAAGTTCATCAGGCACCATATGCTTATTGAACCGGATAAAGTCTGCTAATCGTGTCCATTCATCTGAATCAATGTTCTGTATGTGGCGATAAAGAACACACGGATTACCCTGCGAATCATTCCTTAGATGATAAATTCCATTTGATTTAGTTATATATTTATGCGTCTTAGCCTCATCTAAACCTAGAGCTTCGTTGTATTTCTGATTTAATTTTTCATTATAGATAAGTAAGTCATTTCTGAAACTGCGATCAGACAGTCCATGAAAATCCTTATAAAGACCAGACCACATAGCTATAGATAGCCTAGTTGCAGGGGTTAAAAGAAGATCTCTTTCAAACATTTCTAATCGCTCTCGACGATCTGGCAGTTCCATATTGCTCATAATTCAAGTAGTTTAAATAGGACAATCAATCGTTTTTTAGTTTCCATGCAGGACTAACAGAGTTAAGCATTTCAATGCATTTTAAAGTATCAGGAATCGTTCCTTTAAGTCTTGCATAACCTCCAATGGTGTCGGGATAATTCTCATGCTCATCAAAAATAGTAAATCCAACTAAGAGCTCATTCGGAGACAATTGGATGCAATTGATCTCATAAACATAAAATCCCACCCCTTTGAAAGCTAAACCATTCAAAGGGATCAACTCACACTCTTGAACCTTGAACTCCGGGAACTTAACTTCAAAACGCAACAAATGAAGACCCTCACCAGTCGTAATCAGATCGCAGCGCCCTTGAGTATTTGCCATAATACAGGGATTGCTAAAGAGGTAGTTTAATTGAATCTTCCCCTTCATGCTCGTAACAGCAGCTTTTGTAGTCTCCATGCTAATTAACGATTAGCCGAGATGGCAGGTTCTGATAAGTCATACAGACAGTTTGCTCCACACTCAAAGTCAGTGCTCCCCTTTAAACGACCTACGACAAAATAATTATTGGAATACAACTCCTTGTTCTCAAACATACTGAACTGAACAATCAATTCAGTATCCGACAACTTAACGGCATAGGTATTCCATGCCTGATGTCTACCAAAATCCTCAACGGGATATAAAATATAGACAGATATCTCTTCGGCGATGTCTGACTTGGGGAACTTGATATCAAAAACTATTCTGACCAGTCCGTCGATATCTTTATACAACTTAGCAGCTGTTAAATAATTATCGTGAATGGCATTTTCATCATCATCCATATAGCGAACAAGGACTTTCCCTTGCATGATTAATTTTTCCATTTTGATTCTTTTTCAAGATTAAACATATAATAATAGGCCTAGAATTCCGGGTATTCGATTAAAGCATTGGCAACCGGAACTGGTTTATTCAGTATAAATTGACAATCTTAATCGGGTGCAAATAAATCATAAAAATAAGGCAAAGAATCGCTATGTATTGTTAGATCAGCAATGCTTTCTAACACATTTGTGGATTTTTTATTGAAATCTTTTGTCCATTGAATGGCGGTTTGACAACGGCACCCGGTTGCCAATTGTTAATGTGCCGCCATATGATCGGTGTAAATCAGATATCCATTCGTGTGCTTTCAGATTTTCTGAAGTTCCGCAAAAAGGACTTTGTTTTACCAGAAAGCCACGTCATAACACGGGTAATAATCGGAGAAGATAAATAGGTTAGGGTGTTGAAATCGCGATTCAGGATTGTAACTTACTGTGGACTTGATAAAATGTTTATTGGCATACAGCAGTGGTCGTAAATCGGATCCTGCAGTAGGGTAATACAAGATATACGGATGACGATTCTCGGCTAGAAAATCCCAACACAGGAAAGCATCAGGGTTAAAGTATCTCTCAAGGATCTCACCTCCGCAAATTTCAGGGGTGATTTCAGGAACAACATTTTCTGGTCTCATAGGCTCTGATTTAAATTGACTACAAGTATAGGATATAAAATGGCAAAGCCTTTGCCAAAAATCACCATATCATTGTACCATTAAATTTATATGCTATGTATTTATCCAAATCCGATTTTCAACTTGCCAGTGGCTGCGCTAAAAAACTGGTTTATAAGGAAAAGAGCTACACTACAAGCAATGACACCAACGAGTATATGGCGAAGGTGATCATCTGGGAGCATTGGAAAAATTTAACTAAAAAAAAGTAAGCTGTGAACAAAAAATTAAATTCGCTGGCATGGAGTTTTGCCATGGTACTATTGTATGTCTATGCCACCTATGGCATTACCCGATTAATTTGGAATACGAAGGATTTGTGTTTATTAGAGGATCGGGCAAAGTTTTTGGGCTTTGTGCTTATCATTTTTAGTCTGATCTACATCATAGCGATCTACCACATCGTAGGTCCATTTCGTGTTGATTGGTTTTATCAAATCTTTATCCTATTTCATGTGATTTATTTGGCACTTGGCTGTCTGATCAATCTGTTTGCGAAGAGAAGGGGGTAGATAAGTTTAAATACACAAAATCTTAGCGTCTTGTAAAAAGTATAGGGACAATTAATCCGAACATAAGACATCTAGGCATAAATAGGGGCAACATAAAAATCTTAGGAGCGTAATCTGAACTCTTTCTGTTTTTTGTTACGTTGATCAAATAAATTTAAATTAACTGACTAATATTCAAATATATAAAAACCAACAAAATCTCACCATCAACCAATCCAAACAAATCAAACTCCCTGAATTATGCTCCGGATAACTCACTAAGATCTCTGGCGTCGATTAAAATACAGCCGGTTTACTTCGGTGGGACAACAAACCCAAACAAAATAGTGCCGGCATTGAATAAAAAAAGTTCGGTCTTCTCACGCAAAGCTTCAACGCCAAACAAAATAGCTCCGGCTTTCTCACTTGGAGCTCCGGATTTCTCACTTCGAACTGCGGAACCAAACAAAAAAGGGCCGGCTTTCTCTAAAATAGGTCCGGCCTGGTCACAAATGGCTCCGGCGCCGAATAAAATATTCTGCAAGGCGGTTTTATTTATTGTAAGAGCCTGACTTTAAAATATGCCTATCTTCAACATCGTGTCATCTAAGCTACTCCCCATTGGTCGGACAATAAATGCAGCGAGTTAAGATATTTTGTTTGCTGCAATTTGATTCGGATTTAAACGGGAAACAACTTTTTGGCTTCCAATGCCATTAAAAAGTTATTCTCGTTTTAAGCCGCTAATACATATT
>CANJNY010000161.1 GCA_947475715.1 Prolixibacteraceae bacterium | reverse complement strand
TGCCATGGCAGCTTATGGCGATTATGCCCCGGGATATATCTGCACCTCTGCTGCATATAAGGAAGGGGGATATGAATCAGGAATAGCTTCAGGTGTAACTGCAGATGCCGAAATCATCGTTATGACCGCCATCCGGAAATTGCTGCGAAGCTACTAATCCGAATCGGGAAATAGAGCTATTCCAGTGATTGGATATAACCATTTGAGAAAATAATAATTGTGAATAATACAATTCTTACAAAAAAACAATATGACTAACAGACGAACAGTTCTAAAAACGATTGGGAAAGGTGCCGTTATCTCAACGGTTTCCTTGTCGGCTCCGTCAATAGCTTCGGCTTTAGTTACCAATCAGGATGAGGGGTTAAAACCTGTCCGAATAGGAATTATCGGAGCAGAGAACTCCCATTCCTCGGGCTTTGGCAAAATGTTTAATATCGACAAAAAATTTCCCGGAGTTGGAGTCACTCATATCTGGGGAGAAACCGATGAATTCGCCCGAAAAACCGCTGAAGCAGGGAAGATCCCCAATATCGTAAAGGACCCAAAAGAGATGCTGGGGAAAATTGATGCCTTGATCGTGGATCACCGGCATGCCAGATTTCATCTCGAAGCTGCCACCCCCTTTGTACAGGCGGGTATTCCGACCTTTATCGATAAGCCTTTCTGCTATCGCGTTGATGAGGGAAAAGCCTTTCTGGAAATGGCACGTAAAACAGGTACGCCAATCACATCGTTTAGTTCGATTGCCCAAAGTAATTGCACCTTCGATATTAAGCAACAACTTGAAGCAATGGGTGAAATTAACCATGTTATACGGTATGGCCCGGTAGACCTTGATTCGCAATACGGTGGTGTATTTTTCTACGGCATTCATATTATTCAGCCTTTGATGTTTATGTTCGGAGAGGATATTCAAAAAGTAAAAATCACACGGGATGGGAAGAAAGGAAGTGCTGCAGTAGTATTCAAGAGTGGACTTTACGCTACTTTGATCTTTAAAAATCTAGCCTACGGATGGGAAACCTATGTGGAAACAAAGATAGGGATTGCGGAATTGAAATCCCGTGTGCCGGAAAGTGAACCGGTAAAAATGTATACCGATATTGTTGAAATGTTTAGAACCGGAATCGAACCCCGGAGTCATCAAAGTATGCTTACCGAAGTAGCGGTTCTTGAGGCCCTTGAAAAATCAGCCTTAAATGAATTGTGGGAAGAGGTTAAAATCTAAATAAAAAACAAAATCGCTCTTAAAGGTAGTGATTCAGGAGGCATCTATGAATCATACGGTCGTGGCTGGTTGCATCAGATCCCGGATGAAAAGGAGAATATCCTAAAAATTTGGGAATGGAATACCATGCGGGTAAAAGCAGTAGGCTCAGAGGGAATCACCTGGCTCAATGCTCAGGAGATGACTCATCTAAACGACTCATTGATCGGGAAAGGAAACAATCGTATTGCACGGCAAATCCACGATGGTGGCGGAATTAAAATTCAAGGGAGAAATCCGGCGATCCAGCCCATCTGGTTAAAAAATAGAACACAGATGACACTGATTGAATAGATTTTCACAGATTGGATTTCAAATCAGTGTTTATCCGTAAGATCAGTCATAAATGCGTCCAGCGCTTTTGTCGGCCGGCCATCATCGCCCCAGGCGCTTAAAGCATAGTGGCTCCAGCTTCTGGCCCCTTCTGGTTCCCAGTAAAAAACTCCAAGACCTTTGTTATCCGGAACTGCCTTAACCTTTTTTTGTACCGCCACCAACATATCATAGGTGTTTTGAGGTTGTGTATCCTCTCCCCCAACTTCAACAACCATAACCTCCTTACCATATCGGGAAACGATGTCTAAAAGATTATTTCCCAGATCATCGATCGAAAGGGTATAATCGGGTTTGCCATCCAACCAATATGGGTAGTAGGATAATCCGATCACGTCATATTTTGCGCCATTTGATTTGGCATTATCGAACCACCATCTGAAACGACCGTTGTTATTTCCCTGATCAACATGGAGAATCACTTTAGATGAAGGGCATATAGCTTTTACAGCATCATAACCTTTATTCGCAAGCTGGATCAGCTGACTCCAATTATCGATACTTCCTTCAGGATGAATCATCCCATTGGAGATCTCATTTCCAACCTGAACCCATTGAGGAGTAACTCCCGCTGATTTTAAAGCAGTCATAACATCGGCTGTATAATTATACACATCGGTTAGTAGCGTTGGAAAGTCATGCCCAACCCATGCGGCTGGTTTTCGTTGTTGCCCGGGATCAGCCCATGAATCGCTGTAATGAAAATCGATCATCACCTTCATCCCCATCTTCTGAGCTCTAACCCCCATGGCAACGGTCTCCTCCTTACTGCAATGACCACTGGCCTTGTCAGATGATGGATTAACCCAAGTCCTGAGACGGATAGCATTAATTCCATGATCCTTCAGAATCTGGAAACAGTCCTGTTCAAGACCCAGGTTGTTGTAGAATTTGTATCCGTTAGCTTCCATCTGCGGTAGCCAGCCAATATCTGCCCCTTTTACAAAACTGCTGTCTTTAGCTACAATCGGAGTTGGAACTGCGGTTGACTTGGAACATCCGACACAGAGAACTGTAAAAAAAAGAATTACGATAAACAGGGCATTATTCTTTTTCATGGATTAAAGATTTTAATTACTAATTACGCTCAAAATTATAAATATAAATGAAGTGATCGGTTGTCTGTTTAAAAAATCAAACAGACAACCGATCACTATCGAACAGCAAATATTATTTTCAAAATCATAAAGTCATGCAGGGGCGGCACTGTACAGTCAATAACTTGTGAAGTGGTACGCTTAAACATTCGTGCTACTTCAACTGGATAAGCACCACCGATTTTGCCGGTATACTCGCTTCAACCAACCCTTTATTCAGTTTCGCTCCCTTAAAATCGGTCATCGAAACTTCCTCCTTTTTCCCAAAATCATTGTAAGCATTCATCTTCGCGGCAGTGACAATTTTCCCGGAAACCAGCGACGATTTCAAACCCTGAAGTGTAAAACTTACATTTTGTGCATTAACCGGATCAAGATTACACACGGTTATGCTTACCACTCCATCCTTGACAGAGGCAGAAGCATTGATTGCATCAAGAGAAGCCGATCCGGAAGTATATTGGTTGCACTTAATTTCAATAGGCAGAAGAACTGCATCCTGATGGACATTGTACATTTTAAACACATAATAGGTTGGCGTTAAAACCATCTCTTTATCCTTAGTCAGGATTACTGACTGTAATACATTGATCATCTGAGCAATATTACTCATCCTCACCCTGTCGGCATGATTGTTAAAGATATTCAGGTTAATGCCGGCAACCAATGCATCACGCAGCGTATTTTGCTGATAGAGAAATCCCGGATTTGTCCCGGGTTCCACATCAAACCAGTTCCCCCACTCATCAACCAATAATCCCACTTTTTTCTCAGGATCATATTTATCCATGATTTCGGAGTGTTTAGTGACCAGTTCCTCCATTTTCAAAGTCTTTTGCAACGTTACAAACCAATCCTTTTCATCAAACTGTGTGGCAGAATGCTTATTATTCCAATCTCCGGCTACGGTATAATAGTGGAGCGAAATACCATTCATCATCTGAGCCGATTGTTTCATTAATACATCCATCCATTTATAATCCTCGGCATTTGCACCACAGGCGATTTTATAAACACCTGGGGCGCGCATATAGGATGAATATTGATTAAATAAGTCTGAATAGTACTCGGGGCGCATATTCCCTCCGCAACCCCAGGTTTCATTACCAGCAGCCCAGTATTTTACTTTCCATGGTTTCTCTCGTCCGTTTTGTTTGCGCAGTTTAGTCATGGGACTTTCGCTCGAAGAGGTCGCATATTCCATCCATTGGGCAGCCTCCTGAACCGTTCCGCTACCCACATTAAGGCAGACATAGGCATCACAGCCGATGAGCTCGCAAAAGTCCAGAAATTCGTGTGTTCCAAAACTATTATCCTCAGTTACCCCACCCCAATGGACGTTAATGATTGAAGCGCGGTCAGCTTTTGGTCCGATCCCGTCTTTCCAGTGATAGGTATCGGCAAAACATCCCCCCGGCCAGCGCACCAGCGGAACTTTTAAATCTTTTAAAGCACCAACCACATCCAAACGAAAACCTTTGCTATTGGGAATAGCTGAGTTCTCACCAACATAAATTCCGCCGTAAATACAATGACCAAGATGCTCGGCAAAATGACCATAAATATCCTTGTCAATCTTTGATCCGGGCTTATCACCATGGACAACAATCGAATTCTGGGAAAATCCGGAAAACGAAAAAGAAAGCAATAAAACAATAAGGAGTGACTGAATGAAACACATTTTTTTCATGATTGTTTATTTTAAAGGTAATAAATACTTGTAAATACACAAAATAAAACTCAACACTTTAATTTATAGCATTTTATAAAAAATATTAGGAGCCAGTAGGAATAGTCAAAAAATGTAATTAGTCGGTATAAAGAATGGTTACCATAAAAACAAAAGTAATAAATACTATTTATAAATGAAAGATTGCAATAAATATTTAACAGTTATCTATATTTGTCTGAATTATCAGATTTGATCATCAGATCACTTTACAAATCGACTTCCAGATTTGGACTAATCGACTGTGAGTAAGCCTGACCAAACAAAAAAAATCAGCGACCATCTTTTTGGGATCTTTTTTGAAGACCTTAATTATGCTGCCAATGGGGGACTTTATGCCCAACTGATTCAGAACCGTTCCTTTGAATATTCGCCCAATGATCACAAAGGGTGGAATCCTTACACAGCATGGAATACACGACCGAAGGATTCGGGTACGGGACCATTTCTGTTGAGACAAATTCTCCGCTAAATGAAAATAACCCTCATTATCTGGTATTGAATGTAGAAGATGAAGCGGAGCAAGGGGTTGGTTTATCCAATTCCGGTTTTTGACGCACTTATAATTCGGGCCGGGAAAAAATTAATTTCTCCACCTTTATAAAACTTATTTCCGTGAAACCAATTCCTTTTGAAATCAAATTACAAAATTCAAAAGGGGAAATTTGCGCAAAAACAGAATTTACAGCTGAATCAAAGGATTGAAAAGATATGCTTCCTTGTTCAATTGTAAAAGACGCCAAGAGTGGTGATCTGATCATTAAGGTAGTGAATGTTCCTCCGCGTTCTGTAAATGCGACGGTTAAATTGAAAGGGGTTAATTTGAAAATTCCGTTGGATCAAAAACCGTTTTGACCGGTTTACCGGATGATCTGAATGTAATTCCACTAACCTCGGAAATCAAGGTTTCTAAGGAGTTCCAGTGTGAACTTCCTGCTAACTCAATGACGGTAATCCGGGTAAAATACTGAATTTAAAATTGATATATGGACTGATAATCAAGCGTATTTTTGGATTTTCACAAAGCTATAACAGAGCAGTTTTTAAATTATTTTGTATATTTGCTAAATAAAATACAAAATTAATCATTCCGGAAATATGCAGATTTTTTGGGATTTTTATACCTATAAATTTCAACGACCATAATCCTCCACATTTCCATGCAAGATATGGAGATTTCAATGGGATGTTCGATATTCAGACTTGCGAAATGTTTGCAGGCGATTTGCCAAAAACAGCGAAAAAACTTTGCAAGACATGGGCGGTACTGCATCGAAGTGAGCTAATGACTGATTGGAATTTAGTGAGGCAGGGACAAAATCCGATAAGTATAAAACCTTTAGAGTAATTACTATGATAAAGCTTTTAAAGATTCAATATATCAAAGACTACGTTTTAGAATTATTGTTTGATGATGGGTGTATAAAAAATTTGATTTTTCTGAATTGATCATCTTTAAAGGGGCTGCAGAGCCCTTGAAAAATATCGATTTTTTTAAGAATGTTAAGATCATTTCTGACGGCAGAGCATTTGGCTGGGATAATAATTACGATTGTTGCGTTGATTGGGCAAGGTACTTTGCTAAAGACATACAAGCGGAATGGGAGGATTTTGATGACAGCACCGATTTAAAGCATCGAATAAAAATAGCTAAACGAACAATGCAACAACACGAAAATTCAGAGAAAGTATAGAAATTTACAATATGAAGTTCCATTATATCGCTACGCTTTCAATAGCTGTTGGACTATGTTCCTGCTATAACAACAAAAAAATCGATTACCCAATCCAGGGTGTACCCTTCAACGAAGTAAAAATCAGCGATCAGTTCTGGGCTCCAAAGATTGAGACCACCCGAACCGTGACAATCCCTGCCTCCTTCGCCAAATGTGAGGAGACCGGCAGGGTGGCCAATTTTGAAAAAGTTGCAAAAAAAGAGGGAAAGTTCGGGACTGAGTATCCTTTTGACGACACCGACATCTACAAAATCATCGAAGGGGCTTCCTATTCGATGAGTGTCCATCCAGATCGCAAACTTGACCGCTATGTCGACAGCCTGATCACAATAGTTGGAAAAGCGCAGGAGGCTGATGGATATTTATATACGGCGCGGACCATTGACCCGAAACATCCGCACCCATGGTCTGGTGATCAACGGTGGGTAAATGAATCGATACTCAGTCATGAACTCTACAATTCGGGTCATCTGTTCGAAGCAGCTTCGGCCCATTTTCAGTCAACCGGAAAGCGCAACTTTCTCGATATCGCTCTTAAAAATGCCGACCTGCTGAATCAGGTTTTTACAGCCGGAAAACGACGTGACGCACCCGGTCACGAGATTGTTGAGATGGGTCTTGTCAAACTTTATCGCATCACCAAAGATCAAAAGTACCTCGATCTGGCTAAATATTTTATCGACAGCCGGGGAAAGGAGAACGATCCCAAGAAAGCCTACTCCCAGGATCATAAACCCCTCATTGAACAGGATGAGGCCACGGGACATGCAGTGCGGGCCGGTTATCTCTACTCCGGAGTTGCCGACGTTGCTGCCCTGACAGGAAATGGTGCATATATTTCAGCAATCGATAAAATATGGGAGAATATGGTTTCGAAGAAATTCTACATCACCGGTGGTGTAGGATCCCGAAGTGAGGGTGAAGCCTTTGGTGACCAATATGAGTTACCCAACGTGATCGCCTACAACGAAACCTGTGCAGCTATCGCCAATGTCTACTGGAACTACCGAATGTTTTTACTGCATGGAGATTCGAAATATATCGATGTTCTTGAACGAAGCCTTTATAACGGAGTGGTCTCCGGAATTGGACTGGATGGAAAAACATTTTTCTATGCCAATCCCCTTGAATGTGATCTTAATTATAAATTCAACAGCGGAGGGCATCTTGATCGTCAGCCGTGGTTTGGATGCTCGTGTTGTCCTACCAATATGTGCCGATTTCTTCCATCTGTTCCGGGATATATCTACGCACAAGGGGAGAACAAACTCTATGTGAATCTTTATGTGAGCAGTTCATCGAAAATTAAACTGAACGGAAAAAATCCGGTTACGATCACCCAGCAAAGCCAATATCCCTGGGATGGGATCGTGAAGATCTCAGTTTCTCCCGAAAAACCAGGAAAATTCGCACTCTGCCTTCGCTTACCGGGATGGGTTAAAAACCTGCCAGTACCGGGAGATCTGTATGCTTATTCCAAACCTGAAAAAGACTCTGTTTCGCTGACCATCAATGGAGAAAACGTTTCAATCCAATCAGATAAAGGCTATGCCGTGATTGAGCGCGAATGGAAACAAGGGGATGTAATCAATCTATCGCTTCCCATGCAGATCCGCCAGGTTGTTGCCAATAACGCTGTAAAGGAGGACCTGGGTAAGGTCGCCATCGAACGGGGTCCAATTGTCTATTGTCTGGAAGCAATTGACAACCCAAATATTGACACTGTAAATCTGAGTGATAAAAGCGAACTGAATGCAGGGTTTAGTCCCGATTTACTGGGAGGTATTGAAACTATTTCAGGCAGTGACGGTAAAGGAGAAAAGAGGATCACGGCAATCCCTTATTATGCCTGGAATAACCGGGGTATCGGAAAGATGAAGGTCTGGATACCTAAAAAGTCACCCGGTGATTATTGATACATCAGCTGGCTGATATGTAAATGATAAGTTACCCGTTGACTGTGTGCCCGGAACAGTCACCGGGTGACTATTTATACGCGATAATTTATTCGCATTTTTATATCTTTGAAAGGTTTATTGGATATAAATCAAAATCAGACTGCATACTTATGAACACGAACCTTTCGCAACAACAAATTGACACCTATCGTGAGAATGGCTATGTTTTAATCGATAATTTTCTTGACCAAACAGAATTATCACTATGGCGTGATGCGGTTACGGAAGCTATTGTTGAGCGGAATGGCAGAAAGATGCCAGGCAGCGATATTCAAGTTGGCGATGATGATGGTATCAATAAAGAGAGCGACTATTTTGCCAAGGTCTTCGACCAGATGCTCAACCTCTGGCAAACAAACGACAAGGTAAAGCAACTGATGCTCGATAAAAATATTGGAAAGATGGTGGCCGATCTGGCAGGTTGGGAAGGGACCCGGATCTGGCACGACCAGGCGCTGATAAAACGCCCCTGGGCAAATTCCACATCCTGGCACCTCGATACCCCGTTTTGGTCTTTCAGCGACCGAAGGGCTTTGTCGATCTGGGTGGCACTGGATGATGCCACCCTTGAAAACGGCTGCCTCTATTTTATCCCCGGAACCTTTCATCAAACCACCTTTGATAATCCCGGAATCGGCAAAAACATGGACGCGATATTTGATTTTTATCCGCAATTTATTACTTATAAATCGGTTGCAGCACCCATGAAAGCCGGAAGCTGTTCATTTCATAACGGACTAACTATTCATGGGGCCGGAGCTAATATGACCAGTGGATTCAGGAGGGCGATGACCTGCGCCTATATGCCAGACGGGGCCAAATTTAACGGGATAAAAAATATACTCACCGATGAACAGGTTTCCAAACTCAAAATTGGCGATCTGCTCAATGATGAAGCACAAACCCCATTGATTTATTCAAGCTCTGAGGCATACAACTTATGAAGTTACTGATTCTCTGCCCCCAATGGGGAATGGAACATCTTCCGATTGAGGATTTTCTCATCCGGGTTAAGGAGGGAGGATATGACGGAATTGACACCTGGGTTCCCGAAGATCCCACCGAACGAAAAAGATTCATTCGGCTACTTAATGAATATCAGCTGAAAATCGTGAGCCATCAGCACCAGGCAAAGGGAGGAAATATTGATTCCTTTTGCAGCTCCCTTGAGTATTATTTAAACCTCTCGCTTGAATGCGATCCACTGTTAATCAACTCACATTCGGGACGGGATTATTTTTCACTTGCCGATCAGCTTCGGGTAATTGACACAGTTGAGGAGTTTTCAATAAAAAATAACATTACTATTGCTCATGAAACCCATCGGGGCAGAATTGGGTTTAGCCCGTATAATGCATGGGACCTGTTTCAGTTGAGACCACAAATGAAAATAACTGCCGATTTCTCACACTGGACCTGCGTCACCGAAAGCTATCTGGAAAATAGCGCTGAAATTATAGAAGAAGCGATCAGGCGAACCAAACATATTCATGCGAGGATCGGATACACGCAGGGACCGCAAATTCCCGATCCAAGGTTGGCCGCATGGGAGGAACCTGTCAGTTTTTTCCTTTCTCTATGGAAACGAATCATTAACTATCAAAAAATTAATAAAGCTGAATTTTTCACCATGACAACCGAATTCGGCCCTCCCCCTTATATGTGGACCAGAGCCGAAGACAACAATCCAATTGCCAGTCAATGGGATATAAATGTATTTATGAAAGATTTATTAAGAAAAACATTTACCTGATCGTTCATCCCTTTCGGTGGGTGTGAAAGTGTAACATCTGTTACACTTTGGATAGGCCAATAGAAAATTACAATCAACTAAACTGAAACTTTCGATAAATTCGCAGATATGTCGATCGATAAAAGGGAATTAGAGAAAATAAACGAAAGCAATAAAAACAAATAAAATACTAGCTATCAACACATTAAATATCTGACTTATGACTATTCGAAACACAATGTTACTTCTGATTGGAATTACATTTTTCTCCTGTGCTATAAACACTAAACCGATCCCTCCTTTACGGATTTGGGACAATCACCCCGCGATCTCAACGGTTCAGGATGTAAAAGCCGGGTGGGAAAATGATCCGGAATGGCTTAAAGCCTTCCCTATTGGAAATGGCTTTCTTGGGGCGATGGTATTTGGCGATGTAAATCATGAACGGCTTCAGCTCAATGAAAAAACCTTATGGTCCGGCAGTCCCGACGACAACAACAATCCGGATGCGTTTGCCTCACTCTCCAAAATAAGGGAATTGCTCTTTAACGGAAAAAACAAGGAAGCCACTGAACTCACCCTTAAAACCCAGGTTTGCAAAGGAGCCGGTTCGGGCCAGGGAAATGGGTCAAAAGTCCCCTTTGGATGTTATCAAACGCTGGGTGATCTTTGGCTGGACTTTGGGAAAACGGCAACTTACGACAATTATCACCGTGAACTCGATTTGAATCGCGGCGTGGTTACGGTTTCCTACCGCCAGGAAGGGATCAACTACAAACGTGAAATCTTTACGAGTTTTCCCGACCGGGCGCTGATCATGAAACTCTCCTCCGATAAAAAAGGGGCTCTAAATTTTAAATCGACAATTAACCGACCCGAGCGGTTTGAAACCCGCATTGAAAATGACCAGTTAGTGATGACCGGGACGATGGATAACGGTAAAGGGGGTGATGGAATGACGTATGCTGCCAGATTAAAGGCAATCGCAACCGGAGGGTCAGTTACCTTATCTGATAATATGATGGAGGTAAAGGGTGCTGATGAGGTGATTTTAATTCTCACCGCTTCGACCAATTACAAACAGGAGTATCCCACTTATCTGGGAAATAATCCAAGGATAACATCTTTTGAACAACTCAAT
>CANJNY010000160.1 GCA_947475715.1 Prolixibacteraceae bacterium | reverse complement strand
TTCGCCACTTCCAACCCCCCCCTCCCCAATTACAGCACCATAACTTGTTGTCATTCTGAGCGTAGCGAAGAATCTCTAATTTTTCACCGGACACCAATATTTAAAATAAATACCATGATAACAAAAACTCAAATAAAAATTTCGTTGGATAATCTTCCCGAAAAGGTAACAGTTAATCATTTATTTGATTCAGTAGAAATTCTTGAATTTTATCCGCACCTTATCCCAATCAAAACTACATTTTAATGCTCTGAAAAATAAGGCAATAAGGTTAATATGATGATCGAAAAAATTCTACTAAGGTGGAAAAATAAAAATAAGGTAAGCTATGTATCAAACGATATTATTTCATAACATCACCTGGAAAATATTTCCCCCCTTCGGTGTGTAGTCGAAGCATCTCCCTTTCGCCTCATCTCCCTTTCGCTTGTTCATATTCCTCCCCCATCGCGGTTTTCCGGCTTATCCTTCTTCCCTTTTAAAGCTTCAATCTGCTCATCAACGGTGTCACCGATCTTAATCCCCGCCTCTTTCACTTTCTGAATAAGATCAGTAACCTGACTCTCGGTCTTCCCTTTGAACGCTTCAAATTTATCACCCATCTCACCGCTGTGAAATTCATCCGACTTTTGATCGAGAAAATTGCTCACTTTGCCGAAAAAACCCGATGCTTTGACAAATACTTCACTCTCCTTAACCTGATTTGCGGTATCGTTAATAAAATCCTCTGCCTTATCTGCCAGCTTTTTGCCTTTGTTAATCAATTCATCAGCTTTTTCCGAAAATTGATCATTACCCTTGGGCTCCTTATTTTCGTTGTTCTCATTCATGGCATATTTTTTTATTATTTCAACTCCTAAATTACAACTAAAATTTCCTAATTCATAATGTCTATCTTTGCAGGCTAATTGCGTAGAAAATGTCTGATAATCGGATTTGTAAATTATTTGGAATAAGATATCCCGTTATTCAGGGTGGAATGGTTTGGTGTTCAGGCTGGAGGCTCGCATCAGCAGTGAGCAATTGTGGAGGGTTGGGACTTATCGGTGCCGGATCGATGCATCCCGGGATCTTTGAAGAGCATGTTCGCAAAACAAAACTGGCAACCAATAATCCTTTCGGGGTAAATATTCCGCTGTTTTATCCTCAGATTGAGCAGCTCATTGAGATCATTATCCAAGAACAGGTGAAAATAGTATTCACCTCGGCCGGATCGCCAAAAAAATATACTTCTTTTCTGCATGACCATGGAATTACAGTAGCCCATGTGGTCTCCTCTGCTGTATTTGCAGCCAAAAGTGAGGCGGCAGGAGTAGATGCCATTGTGGCTGAAGGATTCGAAGCCGGAGGACACAATGGTCGTGAAGAGACTACAACCCTAACCTTAATTCCTAGTGTCAGGAGAGCGACCTCCCTTCCACTGCTCGCTGCGGGAGGGATTGCCACCGGAAAGGGGATGCTGGCAACAATGATTCTGGGGGCTGACGGAGTTCAGATTGGATCGCGGTTTGCAATTTCTGCAGAATCCTCGGCGCATGAGAATTTCAAGAACTACGTTGTTAATTCGCATGAAGGAGACACCTTCTTATCCTTGAAGGGTTTAATGCCGGTACGTTTACTGCGGAATAAATTTTTTGATCTGGTAAAAAAAGCCGAAGAACAGGGTGCATCGGCCGAAGAACTTCAAATTCTGTTGGGTAAAGGAAGGGCAAAAAAGGGGATGTTCGAGGGTGAACTTGACGAAGGTGAACTTGAAATTGGCGAGGTGGCCTCACTGATTGACAACGTAATTCCGGTATCTGAAATCATGAATGAGCTCCTAACCGAATATCACAATGCACGCATTATACTACAAAACAACTTATTATACCAATTCGATACCGAATGATTCTATTTGAAAAAACAACACTTATCAACGGGCTTCGTGTAATCGTCCATACCGATCGCTCCACCCCTTTTGTGGCAGTGAATGTATGTTACAATGTCGGGGCAAAGCATGAAGATCCTTCGCGGACAGGATTCGCCCATCTTTTCGAACACCTCACTTTCGGTGGTTCAAAGCATGTTCCCGACTTTGACACTCCGATACAAAACGTGGGAGGGCAAAATAATGCCTTCACCACAAACGATATTACCAATTATTACATCACTGTTCCTGCAAATAATATTGAAACAGCACTATGGCTGGAGTCTGACCGGATGCTGGGTCCAAAATTTACAAAAAAAGGGCTCGACGTGCAACGAAACGTTGTAATCGAGGAGTTCCGGCAACGAAACCTGAATAAACCTTATGGCGACACCTGGCATCTTTTACGCGATTTATGTTATAAGGTCCACCCCTATCGCTGGCCAACAATTGGGTTAACTCCTGAACATATCGAGCAGGCGACAATGGAGGAGGTTAAAGACTTTTTCTTTCACCATTATGCTCCTAATAATGCGGTTTTGTCAATTTCAGGGAATATTGATACTGATGAAGCCCATCGGCTGGCCGAAAAATGGTTTAGTGATATTCCGGAAAGGGAATTAAAAAACAGCCTCATTTTACCGGAACCTTTGCAGACCGCTGATCGTGAACAAACCGTTCACCGTGATGTTCCCATTTCCACCTTTTTCGTGGCCTGGCACATGTGCTCAAGGCTTGATCACGATTTTTATGCGGCAGATCTTCTGACCGATATTTTATCCGGAGGGAATTCCTCACGCGTCGAAGAGCGACTCGTTAAAGGTCAAAAACTCTTTGCCGAGGCCGATGTGTTTTTAAGCGGCGAAAATGATCCCGGTCTTTTAGTCGCTACCGGCAAGATGAACGAAGGAATCGACCTGGAACTTGGACGTAAAACCCTTGTCGAGGAGGTATTAAAAACAGCAGATGCACTGGTCACCCCTTATGAACTTGAAAAAGTTAAGAATAAAGTGGAGGCTGAACAGGTCTTCAATGAGATCGGATACCTTGAAAAGGCCATGCAACTGGCTGCTTACGAAATACTTGGAGATGCCGGGCAAATAAATCATCAGGCTGATCATTACCGGAATGTAACCGCTGAAGAAATCCGTACTGTTGCATCCAGAATTCTGCAGCCAGGAAATTGCAACACATTAAATTACTTATCCCTAAAAAAATAATAGATGACTCTTAAACGAAATACTCCTCCACCCATTTTTGGTGTTAACCGGGTCGAATACATCCAACCCAAACGGTATGAGCTTAGCAACGGGGTCGAATTATTTACGATGAACAGTGGCGATCAGGAGGTGGTGAAAATTGATTTTTCATTCCGGGCGGGAAGTTGGTATGCTCAATCGAGATTAGACAGTATCATGGCTGCTTTAATGCTCCAGGAGGGGACAACAACTATGAAAGCTTTAGAAATTGCGAACACATTCGATTTTTACGGAGCTCAGTTTTCCTCTTCATCATCATACGATTTCAACTATATCACCCTGCTGTGCTTAAAAAAATACCTTCCAAAGCTGCTTCCAATGGTCTCGGAGATCATTCATAATTCCTCTTTTCCTGAGGATGAGTTTGAGATCCTGCGTCAAAAAAGAAAGCAACGTGCTATTGTAGATGCCGAAAGGGTGGGTTTAATTGCCCAAAAAGGGTTTTTACGCAATCTGTTTGGCGAAGGTCACCCCTATGCCCCGGTTGCATCTCCCGCATCTTATGATACCATCTCAATAAACGGAGTTAAATCGCATTATAGCAAGTTTTACCGGTCGGATAACATGGCAATCACGGCCTCGGGATTTATTGATTCTGAAGTAATTCAACAAATAAAAGATAATTTCAGTTCGGCATGGGGAGATCCAAACCAGGTAGCCAATACCAATAATCACCTGTTACCGCTGGCCGATAAATTGATGTTCATCGAAAAGCAGGGTGCAAATCAAAATGCGGTAGCCATTGGAAAACTCTTTCCAACACAAAATCATCCCGATTTTCCGGGTATTAAATTGCTATGTACGATTTTGGGAGGGTATTTCGGATCACGACTAATGTCCAATATCCGGGAGGAAAAAGGATATACCTATTCGATTCAGGCTTCACCCATCTCCTTTTTGCACAATGGAATCTTTCTGGTGTTTGCGGAAGTTAAAACAGATAAAACGGAAGAAACTGTCAAAGAGATCTTTCACGAAATGGAGATACTTAACTCAGAGTTGATCACCGAAAAGGAATTAATCCCTATTCAAAATTACCTCTTAGGGAGAATTCTGGAAGATTTTGACGGTCCTTTTGCCAGGGCACAGACCTTTGCCTCACTCAGGGAGGTCAATATGGATTTTGAATATTACGACAGGATGATTGACGCCATCAAATCAACAACACCGGCACAAATCAGAGATATTGCGCAAAAATACCTTGACCCAAAGTCAATGAGTACTATTGTAGCGGGGATTAGATAATTTGACAATTGGTAAATTGAGAAATTAGCTGATTAGGGCATGCTGAAAAACGCCTCAAACCACGAAGCGGGTTAAATAGAATTACCCCCGGTGAAGCTAACGAAACCGGGGGAAACATAGACTAAATAATTGTTTTTTTTCAGGTTCAAATCTCAACCTAATATTCGAAAACTGCAAAAATCTTACTTGTTATGGACTAAAATCCCATTTGCGAAATAACAGTGGGTTTTATTCACTTCAAAATTATAGGTAGGCACAAGCAGATTTGGCAAGGTTTCTATTTTTAAAATTCTCACTGCTACTAAATGCCCTCTTTTCAGTAACTTACAGTTATCACCGATCAAGAGCTGTTTGGCATTGATCCCTTTGGTCTCCTTAAATGGCTCCGGATCAACACTGCACCATCCTTTACCTTCTACATAATAGGGATGCGATTTGGTGTTGGTTGATGATTGACCATTACTAAAGCTTATTTTAATTAATTCATTTGAAGCAGGATGGACAAAAATCGTGGTCACCTTTTGACCTGTAATTTGACCGGTAACCGGATTTGCCGTTTTCACCCGGTCCCCAACCTTAACCTCTTCGATATTTTTTAAACCGCCATTTTCCATGATTATTTTAGTACCGGCAATAAAACAACTGATGGTAGTAAATGAAACATCTGCTCCATATCCGGTCCCTGCGCTGTTGGTCGCATACGACCTGACATGATAAGTCGTAGCCGAAAGAAGTGAGGATATCGCACTACTAAAGCTGCCTGTTAATGTGCCATTTGTTGTATGCCCGTCAGTTATCGTTGGATTACTGGTGCTATAACAAACGCCGCTTACAGTAATGGCTGCTCCACCATTGAAAAGAATGTTTCCCCCGCTTGTTCCTCCGGTATTGGTAATTGATGTTACAGTAGTAGTGGTTGCAAGCGAAGGCACAACAAAAATTTCTTTTCCGTTGCTGGTAACACCATACGAGCCAATTGCCCCATACTTATTCACAAATGTGGAGGTGGTCGCTGTGATAGCTCCATACTTATTGACAGTTTTAGGTGGTACAGTTCCCTTTGCTACTGACAAATGCAAACAGAACAAGATAACCACCCATATAGTTAAGGTCGATAATTTTTTCATTCAAAAAAGTTAGATTAAAGTTAATTTAATTTGATCTCATTTATGAAAGTACTATTTGTGTAGATTAATCCAAACAAAAATCAGTCTAATGCTATGAAAATTAGAGGAAAAAGGAATTAGTGTACAAATATAATCAGAATTTATAGACAATTTATTAAAGATGAGGATAAGAATAGAATTTCTTAATCACAATTATCCGGAAATGGAAATCCGAATTAAAAGATTTATAATTAAAAAAATACCATTTAGAAAAGGATCAAATCCAGGATCCTCCAGCCGAATTACATTTTGCCATTGGGCAGGCAGTCGCCAACAGCCAGCATCCAGCAGCCAGTAGCCAGTCGCCAGAACCTAATTCTCCAGGTTTGCCTTTTTATCAATCAGGTAATGATTTCGTTCGGTTGCACTGCGCGAAATAAGTTCGCCCAGGAATCCGGCCAAAAATAGTTGTGTTCCAAGAATCATTGAGGTAAGCGCCAGATAAAAATAGGGATCCTGCGTAATTCTTCCGATCAAAATCCCGTGCCACAGATTAATTAATTTATATATTCCAATCCAGGCAACAGCCAGAAATCCCAAAAGGAACATTAATGATCCCAAAGTACCAAAGAGGTGCATGGGGCGTTTTCCAAAGCGCGAGATAAAAGAGATCGACATCAGGTCGAGGTATCCGAAGATAAAACGGCTAAGGCCAAATTTTGTTACACCATATTTCCGTGCCTGATGCTGCACCACGCACTCCCCGATATTTGAGAAGCCGGCCTGTTTGGCCATATAAGGGATATAACGGTGCATTTCACCATAGACTTCAATACTTTTCACGACTTCGAGTTTATACCCCTTTAAACCGCAATTAAAGTCATGAAGTTTGATTCCCGTAACATAGCTTGCAGTTGCATTATAAATTTTACTCGGCAAGGTCTTTGAGATAGGATCATAGCGTTTCTTTTTCCAACCGGAAACCAAATCAAAACCCTGCTCTTTAATCATCGCATAAAGTTTGGGAATTTCCTCGGGACTATCCTGGAGATCTGCATCCATGGTGATCACAACATCTCCCTGTGCCTCCTCAAACCCGGTATGCAGGGCAGCAGATTTGCCATAATTCCTGCGAAACCGAACCCCCTTTAGGTGTTGATCGGCTGCAGCTGTCTTTTCAATCCAGTTCCACGAACCATCATTGCTTCCATCATCGATAAGGATAATCTCATACGAAAATCCATTGGCATCCATAACACGGGATATCCACTGGTGTAATTCAGGTAATGATTCAACTTCGTTATAGAGTGGGATGATAACTGATATATCCATGTGGATTTTTTTTTATCGTAGCATAAAACTAAGTTATTTCGAATTTAGTTTTATGCCGGTAATTAATTAAAATAAGATTATTTGAAATCGAGTTGGAGAAGAATGACTAACCCTGACCGGCGATTGCCTACTCGACGCCATGAAATGGATTCGTTGATTCTTTTCTAAAGAAGATCGCCACAACCAGGGAGAATAAGAAGCCGTAGAAGGTAATTGAGAAGATCTGGGAAAAGGAATAAAATGCAGGGCTCATAAACTTGCGGTACATTGGCATAATTGTATCGATCTGGCTTTCAGAAATGCCACTTCGGGTAAACTCCTCTTCAAGAAAAGATAAGAATTTTTCAGAAAGGGTTTTGTCGACCAGGGTGAAAAGGACGAACGTAAAAAATCCGAATACAAGTGAAGCAAAAAGTGCCTGTAATGTACCAAGGCCCAATGCCTTTCCATAAGTGACGCCCCCATCCTGATGGTTTTCACGATAAATCTTCATCGTCCATACTGTACCGCCAATAAGAATTGCATAAGTGATGTAAACACTACTATGTGCAAAAGGGGTCCCGTTAATATAAAATATAACGCTATTCAAGATTAGGGCTAAACCCATATAAAGACCATAACTCATGGCCATCGGGGTAACTGAATTGGTTTGATTTTCCATTAATTCTTAATATTTAATGCAAACATATAACAAAATTAGCTTATTTACATCAGAGTTCAAGACTAAAAGTATCCGGGACCAAATAGTTTATATTATTAAACGGCTGATCATAAATTGATTAATTATTATTCTCCAAAAACAAGGTCATTTAATGGTTTTTTATTTGGAGCGAAAGGTTTTTTTCATACTTTTGTGCCGGGTAAGTCATACACGATCAGCTCCTGTTGAACTCCCCCAGGGCCGGAAGGCAGCAAGGGTAAATGGTCGTAGCGGTGCGATGTATGTAGCTTACCCACTTGCCGAATTAGCTCAGTTGGCCAGAGCACGTGATTTGTAATCTCGGGGTCGTCAGTTCGAATCTGACATTCGGCTCATTAAGTTCTTAACGTTATCAGGGAAACTCCTTAGTTGGAAGTTTGATCCCGGAATTGAATTCATTGGAATATCCGGGGAGATACCAAAGCGGCCAACTGGGGCAGACTGTAAATCTGCTGGCGTACGCCTTCGTAGGTTCGAATCCTGCTCTCCCCACCCTTTCCACTGCAACGAATCAAAAAAATATAAAAGCGGGAGTAGCTCAGTTGATAGAGCATTAGCCTTCCAAGCTGAGGGTCGCGAGTTTGAGTCTCGTCTCCCGCTCTAATATTTAAAAAGTCCGAGCCCCACTCTGAGTGGGTTGCGGACTTTTTTTATTACTTTTATATTCAAATCATACCGATATGAAAGAGATAGTCTTCCAAGTTAAAGAATCACAGGAAGGTGGCTATTTTGCCAGGGCAGTGAATCATTCTATTTTCACCGAGGGTGATACCCTACCAGAACTTAAAACAATGATCAGTGATGCTGTCCGGTGTCATTTTGAAGAGGCGGATAGGCCAAAGCTGATAGATCTTTCGGATTAGAACTGTATTTGCTGTGCCCTGGTTAGTCCGGGTGCGACTTTGAGTCGCGCACGGACTAAAATGGACTAGAAACTACAAGGAGATATACATCCTATCCTTTAAAAGCTTTTCAAGTTGCCCTCCGGGATTTGCATAGCCAACCACAATTTGATCCGCTATCGAAACAATGAATTCATTTTTCTTTGCGGATGTGTCACGAGTCACCCGCCTGATATCCGGCGTAAATGGAGTGACAATAAGTAATCGTTTATTTTCTGTTGCACGGTTTATATCTGCATCCCATTGTTTCTTTAATCCACGGGGTAAAACGTATATTAATGGCTGAGTGCCCCTAAGCAGAATTTCAAATACATCCTTCTCAATAATGGAATGATTGCTGCACACAATACAATTCCCTGCTTCCCGTTGTTTTTTTGCCCATTCATAACTTTTAAGCACAACCTCAGCCGGGCATTTCTGAGAACTAAGAAAGGCCGTTTTATGAAGTTTTAGCAGATCAATATCTCCCTGGTATTCCATTGAAAATTTAATTATGCCCCAATAAATGGTTTGGATCAATAACCGGCAATAAGACTCCTTTAAATAATGTGGAGCTAGTTCGCTCATATATGATTCCGCGGGCAGTAGAAAAAACTATTCCGCTCAAGGTCCCCCCAAGTTTAGTGTCAATTAGTGTTTTTTCTTCCTTTTCAACCAAAAACTGATCCAGATTTTCAACATGAATCTGAAACTCCAAACCATATTCACCCGACAAGCCTAAAAGCTCCGATTCACTATTTTTTGCTTCCAGTTGAATATTCAGCCTTATTCTGATATTTTTTGCCTCAACATTCAAAGCTGTATTTTGACCAATTTTAATTTCAACACCGTCAGGATTCACCGGGTTTTCCAAGTATTCATCCGTAGTCGTCTGAATTGCTTTGAAAACCTTAATGGAGAGTACTGTGATTAACTCAGGTTGGATTGTACTCATATCGCTTTCTTTGAATACAATTTCTGATATTCAATTGCACTTTCTTCGACGTATACCGGTTTTGGCTCATGTGTATAAGTTTTGACCTGATTATAAACCATAAACGTAACATATTCAGTTGACTTGTATTTCCTGCTTGCCTCCAAAGGAGTTGTAATTATATCGCTTCCCAGTTCCGCTTCAAGCTTGGCAATACTTTTTAAGGTAAGGTTGTGAAGGCCGGATAACAAACGGCTCACTTCACTCTCTGTTTTCCCCAATTTTTGGGCCAGCTCCTTTTGTGACCACCCTTTCTCCTTTCGCAACGCCTCCACCTGTTCCGAAATGGCGAGGTTCTTACGCACAAATATGCGGTTCTCAGGTAAAATCCGTCCCCTCAGGCGCTCTACCACAGCGTTTTTATCTTTGCTCATAGTTCAATCTCCAGATTTTCATCAAAGCAAATATCCGTCTGATTTTTATTCCAGGATATCTCCTTATTGATTAAAAGTTCATCTGTTACAAAGTTATTCACTTTTAAGCTAATTATTCAAATTGAAGCGCATTTAAGCTAATTTTTAACATCACCATTTTGATATTAATGGAAGATTAAATATTTAAAGCCAATCAGAGGGTTTACGTAATATATAACCATCTTTTTTCATCAGCTCATCTGGGAATTGACTGTCGACAAGTTTCTTGCGGCCAATTACGATTGAGCCCTTTGCATTTAATGCGACAGATGAATTATGTCGCTTAGGAGGAAAGACAACAAATACTCTTTTCTGGCTGAAAAGTGTGTGAATTGCTTTTACTGGAGGAACTAAATCACTGTCTCCCGAAATAAGCATTGCCATATCAAACCGATCCTGATATGCATCAATAAGCATTTGTGTTGCGATGTTTACGTCGGTCATTTTCTCATTGTATTGTTTTTTATAATTTTCCATATTATATTTGTTCCACTAAAACAGCACTAAAGATAGCATCTTTGGTCCGACGCTCCGCAAGGAGCGTTTCTTTTTTAATCATCCTCCTCTTCCCCATTTTCCACCTCACCAAACAACGCCTTGCCCATGCGATACTTAATATCATAATTGATTATAAAATCCAACTCCTCTTCAGTAAAACCATAATGTTGCGCTAAAACAGTGTCAATCTGATCAATAATTGATTTGGACTTAGAAATTTTGAATGACTGTGTTTGAGTTTCCCCTGTTTGTTTTTGAATACGGCTTATCATAGAGCTATTCTTATTAACATCTTCAATGTAATTTTTTCCAAGTTCGTTCAATTGGCCATTTTCAACAATTGGAATATCCATTGGAAAATTTCACTAGTGTCCCATTAAAATTGGGACACTAGTGTTACATTCTCACTAATAAAAGCAACACAGTACTTTATACGGGTGTAACTAATGATTTAGTACGAAGAATTCATGAACATAAAAATAAATTGATAAAAGGATTCACTGAACGGTATAATGTTGATAAATTAGTTTATTACGAAGTCTTTGATTTTATTGAATTAGCAATTAAAAGAGAAAAGCAAATCAAAGGATACTCAAGGTCAAAAAAAAATTCATTAATTGACCAAAAAAATCCTGCCCGTAATGAATTGTACTATAATGGATTCATAAATGAGATTCCTCATTCCGCTGCGCTTCATTCGGAATGACATTGTAATGTGTTTATGGTGTGGGAGACAGACGGGGCGGCGTGGCCGCCCCGTCTGTCTCCCACACCATCATCAGAGGGATGTGTGTCATTCCGAACGCAGTGAGGAATCTTCTCTTTTTACCCACCACCATCAGCGGGATATTTGTCATTCCGAACGCAGTGAGGAATCTTCTCTTTTTACCCACCACCATC
>CANJNY010000159.1 GCA_947475715.1 Prolixibacteraceae bacterium | reverse complement strand
TCCTGTTTTAATATCTACGAGGAAGTTATCGTAAAGAACCTCTCCCTCAATATTGCGGAATTGCTTGTTTTCCTCTTCCCAGATAGCATTCTGAGCGTTTTTCCATCCTCTTCCGATAATGGCCGTTTTCCCATCGGGCGACCATCCTGCAAACTGAGTCAAGGTATCTGATCCCTGAATCAGCGATTCCACAAGAACTTTTCTGCCCGACCCATCCGGTTTCACAATCATGGCCCGCATTGTACCAACATTTGCCTGCCGTCCGCCCGGGAGATTTGTCCGTAACTCCGTGTATCCGATCAGCAGGTCAGGGGGCATCTTTGAATCCGTAAGTTGCCCATATGAGGCAAATGCTAATTGAAAAATGGCAAAACTTAAAAAACAGGTTCTTCCAATTTTCGGAATATCCTTAAAAAAGTCATTTAATGTATTCATTTCAAGGCAAATAATCAAAGTTCACGTTTTTCCGTTTGTGTAATATGGATATCATCGACGCCATTCACCTGATGAGCCGAGAAGTTGGTAACATTTTTAAGCAGAAATTGCGGAGCGCCTTCACCTTTCTGTGCATCAATATTGGAAAAGCTGGCATTATGAACATCATCCAGAACAAAGGCAGGGCGTTCATCGCGGTTCAGATAGCTCAGTACGACATCACGGACTCTGAGCCCCTTTACATATCGGAAATACATTGCGTAAGCAGGCAAAGAGTGCCAGCGATATGGATCGGGATAGGTATCCAGATTCTGCGGAACCTCCTTATCAACAGCTTCCCCAGGCGCTCCGCCGCGATAAATTATCCGGATATTGCTCAGTGCCAGATCTTCGATATAGTGATCCGGAATACCAATAACCATTGCGGCACCCAATTCGGGAAATTTTGGACGGCCACCCACATCATAGACAATTACATTGCTGATCGTAATTCGTCGGCAAACACCCACCGGAGTACCCTGCGGCCCCCGCATTCGGGCATTTAACCGGATAAAAAAAGGGGTATCAGTCACATCGCGCATCGTAATTCCATTGATGACAATATCTTCAATTGTACCACCGTCAGTTGTTTCAATACAAATCCCACGCGAATGTTCGAAAACACAATTTGAAACGGTGATATTTTTAAACCCGCCATTCGATTCGGTTCCAAGTTTTAGGCGTCCCGTTATGCTATGATTTGCTTTGGGATCTTCGTCTTTGAATTCCTTTCTGAATGTGCCGTCCATTAACGTACCATGATCGTACCCAAAAACCTGGCAATTGGTGATAGTCACATTTTCGGTCGCCCGGGCATAGCCTAATCCAAAGGATGACTTCAGACAAAGCCCATCATCAGTAGGAGAGTTTATGTTACAGTTTGAAACACGCACATTTTTACAGCAATCGATATCGAAGGCATCGCGATCGGCATCAGCACGGACATTATCAATGGTAAGGTTATCGACACCTGTTGCCAGGATGCAGAAGTGGCCTCCATGAAGAATAGATACATCCCGGATCATTACATTCAGGCAATTTTTCAGACCTATCGCCTTGTTCCCTGAGCCCTTGATTGCAGGTTTATCATAAGTATACAAACCTCTTCCCCAGATCATTCCGCTGCCTGTTATTGCAATATCACGCAGGCTATCGCCGTAAATGAGGCTGTTTTTCCAGTAGCTGTGCCCAAAGTCCTGAAATTTTTTATACCAGGCATCTTCCTCCGGCAGATCATATCCTTTCCCGTCTACCTCTTTATCGCCTATCAAAACAGCCCCCTGATCGAGAAGAAGGGTGATCCTGCTTTTCATCCTGATGGTAAACGAGAGAAAATTCCCCGCAGGAAAATAGACTGTTCCGCCACCATGCTTTGCTGCTGCTTCAATAGCGGAATTAATTGCCTTGGTATTATTGGTCTTTCCATCTCCTGCGGCACCGAAATCTATTACATTATAATAAATTTGTTTGGCTGAAGCAGATGTAGCAAGGTGTGCAAACAATAAAAGTATTACTGAAAATTTAGTTATCATGATTTTTAGAGAATTAAGTTTCAACTTATTGACTCTGGCACTATTTTTCTTTATCTTTGTTTCTATATTGAAAATTCAATGCCAAAACTCTTTGAATATCATTGGATTAGTCATGCGATTTTTCTCAGATGAACAAGAGCCAATACATATCCATGCATTTTATAATGACTGTCAATTAAAAGTCGAATTTAATATTGTTGATGGAATAATTTCAAGCATCATTTATAAAAAAATTCAAGGATACGACGTGATCCCTGAAGATAAAAAGAAGGATTTAGAGAAACTCATTGAAATTTATAAATTTGAAATTATTCAGCTTTGGATTAAATTCTTTGTTCTGCATGAAAAAATGACCTGCAAAAAAATATCTGTTAAGTTAAAATAAGGATGAAGATACTTAAAGTTAAATATTTGCAAGAATATAAATTAGAAGTTTTATTTTCAAATAATGAAAAGAAAACGGCTGATTTTGATTTTTTTTTAAAAAAGTCTAAAACTAAATCAATCTCAAAATTTCCGGATAAAAATAAATTCAAACTAGTTGTCATAGATAATTGCTTTTTATCCTGGAATGATGGAGAAATGGAAATTTCAGCACATTCTGTGTATTCCCAATATTCCAAAAACACAGTAGAAGTCGTTTAGGCTTTTGTATAAGAACTATTAATTACCTACTCACTGGTAAGCAGGCACCGACTGTCGCGGCTCCCCTTCAAAGGTAAGTTCAATAACGCTTAACCAGGGATCGGGCGGATATTGCGGCATATCGTGAAGCCATACCCTGTCGCCTTTTTGCTCTATTCTGGCATATTGACCCGTTGCCAAAAGGCAGGCAGACTTAACCTTTGAACCACACCAGGCGATCGGCACCGTTGACCCGGGCCAGCGCTGAATCAGCAGATAAACCTTATCCTTAACCCGTGTGGCCATTCCAAGGTTTGGAGCCCCAACCGGTGAAGGACCAGCACCGTAAAGGGCTTTCCCGTTAATTTTCATCCATTTACCCATATTGCTCAGAATCTCCGCCTGCTCCACAGGAATAACCCCTTCTCCGTCGGGGCTGACATTCAAAAGAAAATTACCGCTTTGGGAACTGCATGATGCCAGTAACCTTAGTAGTTCATGAACAGGTTTATAATTCCTATCATAGCGTGCATATCCCCAGGTTCGGTTCATACAAAAACACGACTCCCATGGCCTGGGTTGCGCGGTGACCACATTTTCAGGGGTTGAGAAATCGCCCGGAAGTGCAGCCCGGTCGTTGATCAGGATGTCGGGTTGCAGCTTACGTGCCATATCGAGGATCTTCTGCGATTGCCACCGGATTGGGTCGTTCGGATTACAACCATCAAACCACAAAATATCAACCTTGCCATAATTGGAAAGCAATTCCTTTACCTGGGCATAGGCCTGATCTGCAATTAGTTTCATCGTTGGTTCAGAAACCGACACACCCATCGGTAGTACCCCCGGGAAATGCCAGTCCATGAGGGAGTAATAAAATCCCATGCGCATACCCGCTTCGTGACAGGCGTCGGCAAACTCCTTAACCAAATCGCGCTTTGCACCAGTTTTAACGGAGGTAAATTCGGAGACTTTACTGTCGAACAGACAAAAACCATCGTGGTGACGGGTGGTAAGTACGACATATTTCATCCCTGCCTCCTTGGCCTTGGCCACCCACTCCTTTGGATTAAAATCTCTGGGATTAAATTGATCAGCAAGTGACGCATATTCTGAAATTGGGACATGCTCCTGGTACATCAGCCACTCCCCTCGCCCCGGAATGGAATAGACACCCCAGTGGATAAACATTCCGAAACGGGCCTCCTGCCACCATTGCATATCGGGATGATTCTGAATGGCTGGGGCTGAAACTTTCGTAATTTGGGCGAATGAACTGCATGTCCAGGCAAATGCCATTAAGGTCAGGAACAATTTGAATTTAGTCTGCATTAGTAAATTATGTTAGGAATAGAACACAGGTAACACGGATAAAACTGATGGTCACAGATTAAAAAAATATTGATGCTGCAAATTTAAATAGGATCAAAGATCTGTTAATTTACGAAAAATATCAGTGTAAATCTGTTCGATCAGTGTAATCAGTGTTCCGGTTTTTTTATTTATTTCCGGTTTTTTAAAAATTCAATCAAGCCCTGAGGGTTATCGGTCTGTATTCCATCGGTACCCCAACTGATAATTTTTTCCCACTCCTCAGGAGTCTCCTTTTTATCATCAACAAATACCCTGGCATTAACTGCATGAGCTGTTTTTACATAGCTTTCGCTTAGTTCCCCCATATCACTGGCCAGTACCCTGGGATGGAAAAGATTTTCGACCTGTGAAATATTTTTCTCAGGTCCCGGATCGGGCATTGCGATACATTTATAACATAGTTTCTGCAATTCCTTAATTACATCGACCTGTGAAGCAGGAATATACCAGACAATCTCGCGCTCCATATCATATTTTTGAATAATCGGGAGAAGTTCGGCAACCAGAGGCTCTTTCAAATCAAGATAGATCCCAATCTGACCCCGACACAATTGCAAAATATCTTCGATGCCGGGGATCCGGGTATTCTTCCACTCTGCACCCAGTTTTTCTCCGATATCGAGTTTTTTGATCTCCTCAAGGGTAAAATCCTTAACTTTCCCTTTCGTTCCAACAACATAATTATCTACTGTTGAGTTATGAACGCTAACAATTCTGCCATCTTTTGTAGCTCTTGTATCGATCTCCACAAAGTCGCATTCCAGGTCAATTGCCTTCTGAATCGCTGCCAAAGAGTTTTCAGGAATGCCAATGTGGGCCCCACGATGGGCAATGACATAGGTGTTTCCATGTTTTGGTTTTGGAAAATATTCCTGAACTACAGCCTTTGTTTTACCGCTCGGAGTTTTGGCTGTTGCCCATTCAGGAACTGCATTGATTGCATCCATAAAGTTATGGATTACATCGGTATGACAATCTTCAACCCATCCGCCCTCTCTGAGTACATGCCAATGACCGGTCTGATCACAGACGATTCCATCTTCGCGGATAAAATAGGTCATCCACGACAGGTTTCTGAAGGCAATATCCCTGTATTTTTCACCACCTCCTGCGGCATAAAACATCGCGGTAACGGCTCCAAAGGTTGAGTTGATACCACCCCATGGATTTCTGTCGTTATCCTGTTCTCCCACAAGGGTAACCCCGCCAGGGCGTTCACTGCCCAAAATCCGGATTGCAAACTGAATGCATTGTTCTGCATGTTCTTTCCATTGGGGATCGAGCCTCTCCTTTTTTTCAATCAGATACCTGGCCATGTTCAAGGGAGACCAGGCATTCCGGTTATCGGGTTCACTATGATCTTCAAAGAACTGAACCCACAGGCAATGATCCTTATCTTCAGGAGCTGTGAACTGAAAATTGGTAATCCAGCTCCACAACTCTTCGCGCGACTTCTTCAATTCAGCATGTCCCAGTTCGAGTAATCCGTCAAATAACCTTAGAATATAGACCATATTCCCGCTCCGGTCACCCCAGTATTCACCGGTTATGGCGTCAACCCGAAACGGCCATGGCGAGTGCATTGCATCCCCCTTGTGCATATTTCCCGACAAAACCTGAGCATTATGCAAGGCCTGATCAAGGTACCGTTTATCATTGGTTGCGTTATAGAGTTCCAGAAGTGCAAATCCTGCTATGCCACCCTTGTCGGGTTCGATTATGTTCTTTCCATGGTGGGCATCATCCTGTGAACTTTGGGTTAAAGGCCATTCTCCATAGATACCGGTTGAACGTGTAAAACCAGGATACTTCCCTTGATTGGGAGTATTTGCCTCTGCAACAAGATAGTCACCCATTTTTATGGCAATACCGAGTACCTTTGGGTTCGTTTTTCCTTTATAACTCCAATATTTCAGGTACGATATTATACCCATTCCATTCTGAGTGGCAGGAATAAAATCGTTTCTGTAGGGTTGATAATATTCATCCATAAAGGTAAAACAGACATAAGCCGGATAGCCGTGATCATTCACCGGAGCATTCATAAACCAGTTCATCTCGCGCTCGAGAGCATTATCCCAGGTCGTCCACGGAGTTAGTTTCGGACCGGACCTTTCATCATTGGGTATCTTCTCACTGTTGTAGTCGTAAACAGCATCATGCCATCCGATTTTGGATGGCATATAGTTAAACACAGGCTGGGCTTGTGAACCGAAAGTCAAAGATATGCCTGCGATAAGGAAGAATAAAAATCTACGAAGAATGGATTTCATGCTTATTGCTCTTAGAGATGCTGATTAGTTATTATAATAGGGAAAATACATTCAAAAATAGTTACCCTTTCGGTCAATAACTTCTGTAATCTTGGGAAAAGCACATTAAATATTACCATCTCATAGATTTTCATCAATTGGTAATCAATAGAAAAATGGGAGTGACCATGGCATCAATTAGTGCAAGAGCACTAAATTTACAGGAATATTAATAAGGTAATAAGGTTGGGGTTTTTGGTTTACCGAATTTTTCAGCTACTAAGGTTAAATTCAGAAAATAAGGTTTAAACAAAAAACCTTATTCCAAATACATAACGATTTATTCGGAAAAATCGGGTTTTAGAGAATTCACTATATTATTTTTCTCTTTTTAAAAACCTTATTTTTCTCTTTTTTTAACCTTAGTAGGGACCAGATTTATGCACCCCACCCCACCAAAACCTTATTACCTTATTTCTCCGGATGAAACAACACCCCAGCCGGGATCTCCTGTTTCGGAATTCCGGGGCCTTCCCAGCTCACAATATTGAATTTTCGTGCGCCCAGCTGGAAATACTTTTCGAGTATTTCATACTTCCCTTTTCTTAGCGCAACTGTTCTTAAACCTCCACCCAGAAAGGGCTTGCCATCGAGGTACAACATACACCGGTCATTCACCTTAATCGAAAAGGTATAAATCCCATCTTTAGGGAGATCCAGAAATCCCGAAAAGATATACCCAAAATAATCCTCCCGCTTACGGTGATCAATCGTAAAATTCGGAATAATCCCTGTTTCAAGAGGTGTTAACAGATCCAGATCGTCCACGTCCATCACCTGAGCGTGGTAATAGTTGTAATTCAAACCTTTGATAAAATGACCTTGCCCCTCCCAATTTTTATAATTCTCAAATTCAAGTTTGTTTACCGAAACAGAAACAGGCAAACTGGGCAAAATACCGGGTTTAAATGCAGCAAACCGCAGGTTGGTCGTCTTATCCACCGTTACGGGATCGGTATAACGGAATGATTTCTCGTCGGGCCTGCTTCCGTCGATTGTGTAATAGATTTTTGCCTGATGATCATCGCAATAAAGGGCCACTGTGCCTGACTTTTGAAAATACTCATCGGATGTGAACGCATACGGTAGTGTTACTGCCGGTTCAAATTTTTCACTTTCCGGGCGATCCTTGATTTCAGATCCCCAGCTTTTATTCGGCAAGGCTCCCATTTTAAAAACCAGCTCAGCACCGTCAAGGATATTCTGATGCGTAAAATATGACTTTGTATACGGTGCACCATTAAGTGTGACTGACTGAATATATTTATTTTCAGAAGATGGATTAGTTGCTTTGACTGTAAACTTCTTACCGTTTTCAAGATTGATAGTGACCTTATCAAAGATCGGTGTTCCGAAAACATAATCGGGTGTTCCGGGACACACCTGATAAAATCCCATTGCACTAAGGATATACCACGCCGACATCTGCCCGCAATCCTCATTGCCGCTCAAACCATTGGGCTGATCATCATAAAGGGTATCGAGAATTTGCCTGACTACCTCCTGAGTTCTCCATGGAGCTCCTGCATAATTATACAGGTATGCCATGTGATGACTCGGCTCGTTCCCATGCGCATACTGACCGATCAAACCCGATGCATCAATTACACTACTATCGTGTTTCGATTGCTTGGTGAAAAGGGTGTCGAGCCATGCTGTAAATTTCTGATCTCCACCAATCAGGCCAATGAGTCCATTCGCATCATGTGGTGCAAACAGGCTGTATTGAAAGGAGTTCCCCTCAACAAAATGTTCGCTTCCTTCCGACGGATCAAAGGGGGTCACCCATTTCCGGTCGCTGTTTTTAGGGCGCATAAATCCGGTTGAAGGGTCGAACATGTTTTTATAAAACTGAGACCGATAGCTATAATCGTGATAATCCTCCTCGTTATTGAGCAGTTTGGCCATGCGCGAAACGCTCCAGTCGTTATAGGCATATTCCATCACTTCCGAAACCGATCCCCCATCCTTGTCCGCAGGAATATATCCGAGATCTTTATAATAGCCAATATCCTGAACCCTTTTTTTCATCGCTTCGAAAGCCAATTTCTCATCAAAATCGCGTATTCCTTTCATATACCCATCCAGAATAACGGAATGGGTATGGTAACCGATCATGGTGGCGGTATTATTTCCGGCAAGTTCCCATTGCGGCAGCACACCACTAATCCGGTACATCTCCAGAAATGTCTTAATAAATTCCTGATAACGGGCAGGATCTATTATCGTATAGAGCGGCATATTTGCACGGAAAGTATCCCATAAAGAGAAGACCGTATAGTTGTCAAATCCCTCCGCCTTGTGGATTTTGTGATCCACTCCACGGTATCGGTTGTCAGTATCCATGAAAATATTAGGGGCTATTGCCGTATGATACAATGCGGTATAGAAAATTCGCTGCTGTTTTTCCGAACCCCCTTCGACCTCAATCTTCGACAAAAAGGAGTTCCATTTCTCTTTTGCGTCGGTGGCTATTTTTTCAAAATCCCATCCTGGGTTTTCCGTTTCAAGATTCTTTTTGGCACCCGCCAGATCGACTGCTGAAATTCCTATTTTAACCAGCACCTCTTCCTTATCTTTGGTCTGAAACTGAACGAATGCCCGGATATTGGTCCCTTCAGCTTTTCTAATTCCATCAATTAATTTGTCGTCAATCGCAATACCTGTTCGCTTAAATGGCTTTGAAAATTTCGCATAGAAATAGACATACTGATCATCTGCCCACCGTTTCGATCTGCGTAATCCCTGAATTTCGGTATCGCTGATTATCTCAATATTGGATTCAAGCACATGATCCCTGTTTTTCAAATCTATAATGACATTTGAACTGTCGGATGCCGGGAAAGTATAGCGGTGAAACCCTGTGCGGGTTGTAGCAGTAAGTTCAGCTTTCACCTGATCGTCATCGAGAAAGACGCTGTAATAACCTGGTGTGGCATGTTCATTGGCATGACTAAATGCCGAGCGGTATCCCGACTTCGAATCGTTCTCCTCACCAGGCAAAATTTGCACCTTACCCACAGTGGGCATCAGCAAAACATCACAATATTCAGGAGCGCCGGTTCCACTCAGATGGGTCTGGCTAAAACCCATAATCGTCTTGTCCGAAAAATGATATCCGGAGGAGCCATCCCAGTCTTCCCAGCGCGTATCGGGGCTGATCTGCACCATCCCAAATGGTACAGTTGCTCCTGGAAACGTATGGCCATGACCGCCCGTTCCGATAAACGGATCAACAAGGTTGACATACTTATACGCAGGTATTTTTGAAGTACAGGAAAAAAGGAGCAGCAGCAGCAGAGCGGGAACGATTTTCATAGGGGATAGTTAGTTTCAATGGAATATAGGAGATCTCAGGAAAATTTTGCAATGTATAAATATACAGTTATATTAAGTTACTCACTTCCATCATTTTTTGGAAAAGGAGCTTGTATTTTGCTATTTCAATAAAATAATGGAAGAGTTAAGCCTTTTTTCCAATTCGGATGGGGTTATCTCTTCCAAAGTGGCCTGAGAAGTGTTACTGAACCATCCGCAAAAAAGCACCTTTTTTGAAGAAACCGATTGTACAACCTTCCAGCAATACGAGGGGACAGCAATCTTGCCAATTTTTTTATTTCCAAAGAAACCGCCGCAGATGATATACAATTTTTCGGATTGCGACCATTTTCTGATTTGCGTTTCGTTCTTTTTCCACAATCCCCGGTTTAGATTTGGGGTCTGTGGTAAACAGTTATAATACCGGAATGTAAGCTCGTCCAACACGCAATCGAACGCAAAGTCTTCAGCGTTGGCCAGGTGTCCCTTATCAAATTGACTTCCCCTGTAATCTTCATCGGTGGCGCATTCAAGCTTCGGTTCATCATTTTTAAATCGCAGGCTCTTTCGGTCACAATCTCCTCCACCTTTATACAGGAAGTAACTTACAAAATTGGATTCATGATAGACATTACTGAAATTTGCCTTGTAAATTCCCTTATCGACAAGGAGTTGCGCAAAAATTGAACCCCAGAAACAGAGAATTAGTGAGAACGTCAGAATAATTCTTTTCATTTTCATGTTTTTACTGATAAATAATGAGGATAAATAGATCCCGTATTTCAGTTTATTTATTGCGTAAATTTACAAATCTTAAATCAAAAGATTGAATTTGAGGTAAATCTGTCGACGGTTTATCGAGATAGTAAAAAGCTGTTGCTGAGACATCATCCGATCTATAGAAATTTGTCTACCCCCTGAGCTTCCCTTTTGGATCGAGTTTAACGGTACTTTCGGGTTGATATAGATGGGTTAACTTATAATCGTGATCGGCAGATACCGGAATCAGAGGTGTCAGAAAGCATGAAAATAGAGGTTATCTTCATTCCATATTTTAGTTAAACTGTAATCGATATCAAAAAAGAGATAATCCGGTTTTTTCGCAATTTTAAAATATCTTTGAAAACAATATTATAATCCCATTCCCATGCGATACTTTAACTATCCGGATTTCCGGAATCTCAGGTTAATTGTTCCCCTTTTAATCCTAAGTATAATGGGATTTCAGACTGTTGAGTGTTCTGCCAAAAAGATTATTAAGAAGGCAATTCCCGATAAACTGGTAGTTCTGACCTTTGATGATGCCCCGGCATCTCAGTATTCCATTGCAGCACCGCTTTTAAAGCAATACGATTTTAATGCCACCTTCTTTGTTTGTGAATTCCCTAATTTCAAGGACAGCACCAAATACATGACCTGGCATCAGATTCAGCAACTGGGTTTAATGGGATTTGAAGTTGCCAATCACACCCGGACACATCCCGGAGTGAGCCACCTGAGTAAGGATCAATTTTTAAAGGAGTTAAAATACATTGATGATCAATGCGATTCTCTAAAAATTGGCAGAACCAAAACTTTCGCCTATCCCGGTTATGACCTGGATGCAAAAACATTG
>CANJNY010000158.1 GCA_947475715.1 Prolixibacteraceae bacterium | reverse complement strand
GTAAAAACTATCGAAATGCATTTGTCTAAAGCCACACTTAATTTACGCCAAAATCTGAAAGAATACCTCCCTTCGTTTCTCCTTTTCTTATTGCTTAAATAGGGTTTTCACAGCACAAAATCTCCTCACTATACCCTTATTCGAGATTTAACAAAATATATTTTTATTTTTTTAGATTTTGGATACAGGGTTTTTAAGATTCGTGCATCTTCCTATTGAAAACATAGAAATGGAAGCTCCAATTAACATAGATATTCTGATTATCCGCCTTTTTTCAGGTGAAGCAAACCTGGATGAGAAGGATACAATCGCTGAATGGCTCCGCCAATCGGCTGAGAATGGCAAATTATACTCCGATCTGAAGGAGATATGGCTGAGTACCGGAACTCAAAGTAATGCGGATCATTATCACCTTGATGATGCTATTGCGAAATTCAGAGACAAAATCGGTAAGGAGAAATACAATCAGGAGAAGCTGTTAAGTCTTAACCGGTTTCTGAAGTATGCTGCAATTTTTATCGCCATTTTAGCTCTTCCATTCAGTTATTATATTGGGACCCGGAATGCGAAGCCAGATAATTCCACAACAACTATTTCATGTGCTTTTGGTGATAAATCGAGTATTATACTTCCGGATAGTTCCAGGGTCTGGTTAAATTCCGGAAGTAAAATAACCTTTAATTCAAACTTCAAGAGTGGTGCACGAGGTGTCATGCTGGAAGGGGAAGCTTTTTTTTCGGTTACGAGCGATAAAGCGCATCCATTCAGGGTGAAAACCTCTGATATTGATATTGAAGTGCTTGGCACTAAATTCGATGTGAAGGCTTATCCCGATGAGAATTTGGTTTCAGCCACTCTGGTTGAAGGGAGTTTGGCAATTTCAAGCCTTTATCAAAGCACCCGACTAAAACCAAATCAAAAACTTGTATTCAGGAAGGAAAGTAAAAAAATGTCCTTACAGGAAATATCTGATACCTCCGTTGAAACTGAGTGGAAAGATGGCAGACTTGTTTTTCGTAATGAATCATTGGGTGAATTAGCTCCTAAGCTGCGGCGCTGGTTTGACGTTGATATTGTTTTTGCAGATGAATGGGTTAAGCAGCGGCGATTTACAGGTGTGCTTGAACGTGAAAGTATCCTGGAGGTAATTTCCTATTTTGATCTTTCTAAATATGTTGAATGCCGTATTCAAGGGAATAAATTAATCATTAAATCTCAAAACTAACTTAAGATAATAGCCTATGGTCAATTGATGAATTGAAAAAAGGGAAGTGCTGCGAACACTTCCCCCGAAAAAAATTAAACCGAAGTTTAAAATTAAAAAGTTTTTAAAATTATGAAATTAAATCGAAATGTACTATCCCTTTATCATGGTAGAGGGCTTAAAAAGTTTTTATTAATTATGAAACTAACCTGGGTTTTTATTCTGATTCTAAACCTGCAGATGAGTGCGTCGGTCTGGTCTCAAACCTCGATGATCACCGTCAAAATGAAAAACTTGACTTTGCAGGAGCTTTTTACAACAATTGAGAAAAGCAGTGAATACCGGTTTTTCTATAGCAATGACGAAGTTGATGTAAATCAGCGAATTTCTGTAGATGCTGAAAATAAGTCAATTGGTATAATTCTTGAAACTGCGCTGGAAGGGCTACCCTATTCATTCAGAGAGTCCAACAATAAGTTAATCGTAATTGAGAGAACCGGAGCGGCAACTAATTCATCAGAAACCAGTGTTCAACAAAATAAAAAGGTTGCAGGGAAAGTTACTGATGAAAACGGAATATCTCTGCCCGGAGTTTCTGTTGTTGTAAAGGGGACTATTAATGGGGTAGTAACCGATGCGGAAGGTCACTACTCGTTATCCAATTATTCGGAAAATTCCTCCTTGCAATTTTCATTTGTGGGGATGAAAACCCAGGATGTTGCAATCGGAGATAAAACGACAATTAATGTCTCCCTTATTGAACAGTCCATTGGTCTTGAGGAGGTTTTAGCAGTAGGTTACGGTACGACAACGAAAACAAAACTTGTGAGTTCGGTAACCAAGGTAGAGACTGCTGGATTAGCTAATTCACCATATACTTCATCCGTTAGTGGCTTGGCCGGCCGGGCGGCAGGTCTGTTTGTCTCTGAATCCGGAGGTATTTACGGTTCCCTGCCAACCATCTCTATCCGGGGCGGGGGTGAACCAACCTATGTAATTGATGGCATTAAGTCCACCAAAGAAATCTTAGCGTTAATTCCCCCTTCTGATATTGAGGATATTTCTATTCTTAAAGATGCTTCTGCTTCTGCGGTTTATGGATTTGACTCCTCTAATGGTGTAATTTTAGTCACAACCAAGCATGCAGGAAAAGGGAAAATGAAAATTGCTTTCGGTACAGATTTTTCTTTTCAGACAAATCCATTGAAGCCAACGTTGATGCAGGCGTACGATAAAGCGTTGTTCGATAATGCTTTGTCATTTAACGATGGTCGTGGACCTGTTGTTGATGCTACTACTCTCAATGTCCTGAAAAACAACCTCGATCCGGTCAGATATCCGAGAAACGATCCATATAATCAGCTAATTAAAAAATATGCCGGTCAACAGCGTCATTCGTTAACCTTATCAAGTTCAGAAAACAATACCGATATCTATGTTTCGTTGAACTATTTTAATCAGGATGCCATTTATAAAATTGGGAATAATGGACTTGATCGCTACTCTCTCCGTTTTAACGTGGCACATAAGTTTGACAAAATTGGATTGACTGCCTCTTCAGGTGTAAATATCAGCCGCCAGACCTTAGAAAATCCGCCAGGTGATGAGTGGAATTTGTGGATAGGGGTCTTGCACAGCAGACCGGGTACCGCATTTTTTAATCCGGCCGGAAATTACTATGGAGAAGGGAACCCAATGGCAATGCTTGATTCCAGAGCAGGATACGCAAAAAATGAGCAAACGTATGCCACTACTGATTTAACACTGAAATGGGATGTCCCTTTTGTAACCGGGCTAAGTTTTAAAGCAGTAGGGTTTTATAAGATGGACTATAGTTTGAATAAAACATGGACTTCAGGATTCAGGAACTCAGCTCCATTATACAACTGGGAAAATATCCCTTCTGACATGGGATTACCAGCCCTGAATGAAAATACCGGAAGACTTAATAATTATACTCTGGAAGGGCATATCAATTACAACCGTACCTTTCTAAAAGATCACACGGTTGAATTAACCGGTGTTGTTATTAAATCAGCTGATCGTTATGATTATTTTTCGGCCTCCCGTTCAAATTATATCTCTTCTGCAGTTGACCAATTATTTGCAGGTAATCCTGCAGGACAATTAAACAATGGTAGCGCCGCTGAGTCTGGAAGATTGGGATATGTAGGTCGTTTTAAGTATGATTACAAATCGAAATATATTATGGAAGCCAGTTTCCGATACGATGGTAACGATAATTTCCCTTCAGAAAAACGTTGGGGCCTTTTTCCCGCCATCTCACTTGGATGGAATCTTTCAAACGAAAATTTCGTAAAACCGTATCTTGATAAAATTGGATTAAACAGCCTTAAGCTTAGAGCCTCTGTGGGCAAACTTGGATCACAGGGACAGGTAGGGCGTTTTGGATATATTCCAGCATACTCATTAAACAACAGTTCTTATTACATCGATGGTCAATGGAAAGGATCATTTGTTGAAGGACCATTAGTTAGCCGTAACCTCTCCTGGCAGACCACAAAATCGGAGAATGTTGGGTTTGATTTTGCGTTCCTGAAAAACAAAATCAGTGGTACTCTTGATTGGTTTTACTATCGTACAACCGGATTTATCGGTTCTCCTGCAACCGGCTATACTACTCCGTTGGGGGCAAGTCTGCCACAAATCAATACCAGCTCAGCTTTCCGCCGCGGTGGTTTCGAAGCTAGTTTAGCCTATCATACTAAGGTGAAAGGTGTTCAGATTAATCTTGGGGGAAATATTTCTTATTTTGATCAGTTATGGGAAAAGAATGATGCAGAAAACATTGTAAATCTGAAAAATCCCTATACCAGAACAACCCAGCAAACAGATTATTATACGGTTGGATACCAGGATTTAGGTTATTTCCAGTCGACTACCCAAATTATCAATTCACCCCGTCTGCTATCTGCAACACAAACTTATGCCGGTGATCTGAGTTATTCAGATACGAATGGTGATGGAAAAATTGATCAAAATGACCAACGACGGATCGGAAAAGGAAGTTTCCCACATATTACTTACGGATCGTCATTGAATGCTTCTTATAAAGGATTTTCCCTAGATGCGTTGTTCCAGGGAACCAGTAATCGCCAGATGTATTTGACCTCCAGGTGGTGGATGGATGGACCCAATGCTACAAGTTACACGATTATGAATGATTATTGGAGAGCAGATAACCCGAATGCACTATTTCCCCGCCAATCAAGTGCGCTAAGCAATGTGAATGGAAGTAATAATGTTGCAACCAGTTCGTTCTGGTTAAAAGATGCCTGGTATGTTAGGTTGAAAAGTTTGAGTATTAGTTACGACCTGAAGAGTTCTGTGCTAAAGAAAGCGAACTATATTGGTAGTTGTTCCCTCATTTTAAGCGGAACAAACTTGCTAACTATTTCTCCAATTACCAAATATTTGATCGATCCCGAAATCGCAGATTATGGATCAACATCTTATCCGGTAATGAGAACCTATAATCTCGGCTTAAGGGTTATTTTTTAATTATTAAATGGATAATAACATGAGAAAAATATTTTATATCATATTCGTTGGAGCCATGATCTTAGTTTCATGCAGCGATAAAATACTCGACAAGAAACCTCTGGATAAGTTTTCAGAACTGGATGTTTGGAGCGATGGTAACCTGGCCGATGGCTTTATCCTTGACATTTACGGAAGCGTGATCCGTGATATGTATTCGATGCAATGTACAGATGGTTATACTGATAATGAAATCACCCAGGATAACGGAACATTTAATGCGCTTCAATTTGGAACTATCGATAAGGGTATGGACATGGGTTGGAACCAATATGCTAAAATCCGCAAATGTAATCTGGCTATTGAAAAATTAACCGGGAATACTTCTATTGTTCCTCAAAAGTGTAATGTATTGATCGGAGAAGCCCGGCTTATGCGTGCCATGATCTATTTTGACATGGTTAAAAAATTTGGCGGGGTAATGTTGGTTGATAAAGTATTGACCCCAACAGACAACATGGATATTCAACGAACCCCTGAAGCGGAGGTAAATACTTATATCAGTACTGAAATTCAGGAAGCTATAAAACTCTTACCTGTATCTGCACCACTGGGGAGACTGACCAAGGCTGTTGGGTACGCATTTTTGACCGATATGGCTTTAAATCAGGGAAGTTATGATACTGTGATTTCAGCTGCTGATGAACTCGAAAAACTAGGGTTCACCCTTGATGGAAATTACAGTAATATGTTTAATTCATATACCGGCACCACAACTTCTCCTGAAGTGATTTTTGTTTATGCTTCAGGAAAAGAGACGAATATCTATGTGAACACCAGAATGTTTTGGAATTATCCTAATGTTGAAAATGGTGCAAAACTAAACGCTGATGCTGTTCAGCATAAATTTACCGATTTTGTTGGAAAACCTTCAAGGCAGGTATGGTTAAACAGGGATGCACGCTTTGAACAAACTATTGTTCGCGACTCAGCCAAATTTAAAAACTCCACACTTACTTTCCGACGGGGGGGGAATATGCATTGGACAAGTAACCCACTTTCAACATGGGGAATGCCAAAGTCCGGATATATATTCAGAAAATGGGCGTATGAATTTGATTTTGTCTATTGGAATAATATGGTGACCTGGGCTGAACCACTCTTCCGTTTGGGGAAGGTATATCTGAATAAGGCTGAAGCTTATGGCCGCAAAGGAAATATTGCCAAAGCGGTTGAATATATGAACAAAACACGTGTCACACATGGTTTGTTACCAGCCCTGGCAGCTGGTGGTGCTACCGAATTCTGGAAGTATTATAAAATAGAACGTCGTGTTGAACTGGTCCAGGAGAACGACCGCTACTGGTCACTGATTCGCTGGGCCAAAGCCGAAAAAGCAACCACTATACCTGAATTGGATGGCTATAAATTGCACGGGTTGGATATGGCCTTCAACGGAGTTTTTAAGGTTGTTGAATGTGAATTTACCAACATGTTGAAATTTGAGATGCCCAAAAGGCTTTATTTCCCCGTTCCCGATTCTCAAATTAAAGCCAATTCAAAATTAACTCAGAACCCAGGTTGGGAATAATCCTTAATTAATTTGATTATGAAAAAGATACTATTTTTATTATTTGTCGTAAGCTCTTTCCTTACCTCATGTATCAAATCAGGGCTTGTGGATCTGCCGGTATACAGTCTTACCAAAATTACAAGCTTTAACCTGGAATACCGTTTCGAGGCAAAAAATGCCAACAATGTAGCCTATGTTGAAGATGTAGCCATTTTGACAACGGTGAAAATCGATACAGTTGCCAATCTTGTATCTGTCATACCTACTCTGCCACCGGCAAATACAGTTTTCACTGCTGTAGAACGTCAGAAAGTGAGTCTTTCGATTCTTGTTGGTATGTGCTCGCTGGAAACTGCAGCATCCATTAAACCCATCGGAACCTCGCCCAAATTAGGTATTCCCGGTGATTGGACAACAGAGCACAAATACCTGGTTACCGCTGCAGATGGCAAAACAACGCGGGCATGGACCATTAAGGTTAGTCCGCTAATCGCACAATAAATGGAATGTATACCGTAACTGGCATAATCGTTCATCGAACGGATAGGTATGAAGCCTCAACGCCGATGTTTTCCGGACGCTGTAAATGCTACTATTTAAGTTACTTAATTAATCACACCCTCCCCGGTTTTGGGAGGGTGTGATCCTTTAGAATTAGTTTGTATAACTCTTTCTCTTTTTTAATTCGGATGAAAAGATAGAAATATTGAATTCAGATTAACACAAAAACCAACTAATCTTGAACAGATCCAACAACTTACTTTTATTGTTTTTACTATTTTTTACAATCAATCAGGTTTTCGGACAAGAAAAAACATACGAACTAAACCTTCAAGATAATACTGGGAAGGTACGATTTGGACATCTTGATTTTTTTGGAAAAAGCCCCAATGGAACGGAACTTGGCATTAACAGTGCCTATTTCGAAAAAGACGGTAAACCCTGGTTTCCGGTAATGGGTGAATTTCATTTTACCCGCTATCCGGAAAGATACTGGGAAGAGGAAATTTTAAAAATGAAAAGCGGCGGGCTGAGCATTATAGCAACGTACGTATTTTGGAATGCCCATGAGAATCCGAAAGGAAGCTGGAATTGGGAAGGAATCCGCAATCTTCGTCGGTTTGTGGAACTTTGCCAAAAACATGAAATGTTCATTTGGCTGCGTATTGGCCCCTGGAGTCATGGAGAGCAACTGTACGGTGGTCATCCGGAATGGATTGGCAACATGAAGGGTAAACGTTCGAATGACCCTGAATATCTGGCAGAATCGCAAAAATTATTCGATCAGATTGGTGCACAGGCGAAGGGAATGTTTTTTAAAGACGGAGGTCCAATTGTCGGCGTTCAGTTGGAAAATGAATTTGCATCAGGCGATATCAATCACATAGGAACCTTAAAAAAGATGGCCTTAAAATCAGGAATCACTCCTGTTTATTTCTCCATCACGGCTAATACGGTTTTTCATGACGAACTTTACGAAGCTATTCCCTTGCAGGGTGCCTACCCATACCGGGGCTGGGAACCTGAAGGAGGAAAAGCAACCTTGGATTTTCTTTATGCCAACGATCAGTGGATTATGGGCGAAGCTTTGGGGAAAGTGTATTACGATGTTAAACAGTATCCTAAAGGTATGTGCGAACAGGGATGCGGAAGTCAAATGACTTTCAAAAATCGTTTTACTGTGGAACCTCACGTAGTGGAGGCTCATTTGCAAAACCAGATCGGGCGGGGAATGAACCTGATAGGGTATTATATGTTTCAGGGAGGGACCCAGTTGTCTGGACTTTCAGAACCGGGTTGTCCTGTATCATACGATTTTCAGGCGCCAATCAGTGAATTTGGATTCCTGCGCCCATCATATAAATACCTGAAGATTTTACACCATTTTATTCGTGACTTTGGCAGCGACCTCGTGAAGACAGATGTTATTGAACCGGAAAATCCGGTCCGCGATGAAACAAATACAACTGATCTTCGATATGTGGCCCGCGCATCGGGGAATAGCGGTTTTGTTTTCTTGTGTAACACACAGGTTCGTATTCCGATGGGGGATAAAATCTTCCGGATAAAATTAAACCTGCCTAACGAAACTATCAGCTTCCCAAGAGAAGCAATGCATCTAAAGAGTGAAACCACGGCCATTCTTCCATTTAATCTGGATGTGAATTCAGTCTTGCTAAAATACGCAACAGCCCAACCAATTGCCCGGATTACTAATGCGGAGGTGCAGTATTTGTTTTTAACACAAATTTCGGGAATGGCCGTTGAACTGGCCTTCGATGCCTCGACAGTTCGGTCCGTTTCATCCGAAGGATGGGAAAAGACAACCAATGGAAATACGATTTACCTGAAGCAGAAAGCTGGTTCGGAATTGAAAATCGTGGCAGTAAACGGGCATGAGTCTAGACTGGTACTCCTGTCTCGGGAACAGGCAGAAAACACCTGGCGAACCACCATCGATGGGCAGGAAACCCTGATTATTACTAAAGCTGATTTGATGTTTTCGGATGAGCAAATGGAACTCCGGCAACTGACAACCAGGGCTTTTGAATTTAAACTATTTCCAGCTCTTAAGACGCCATTAACGGTTGATAAAAGAAAACTTATTGCCACTAACGATGGTCTTTTCAGTAAATATGAGACGAATGTACCGTCATTCAATGAGATGATAAAAATGAAGAAAACAGGCAAGGATTGCATTTCTGTTCATATACCGGAAGAATTGCCGGACTATCTGAGCGATATTTTTCTTGATATCGACTATTTGGGCAGCAGGGCAAAAGCAAGCATAAACGGACAGTTGATGACCGACCATTTATTTCACGGCCAATCCTGGCTGTTTGGAATGAAGAGATATATGACATCGGCAACTTCGAAAGAAATAAAATTTGAAGTAGAACCTTGGAATAGTGAGATTACTGGAGTACCGCAACCGATAATAAAACAAGTATTGGAAGCAGGAGCTCAGATCCGATCCGTTCAGGTATTACCTCAATATAAAGTGATAATTCATGTTTCATCCAATTAGACAAAAACAGTATCGTTATATTTTTATCGATGATGGGTGGCAGTGTGGCCGTGATAACCGAAGCAGCATGATCCCCGATCCAAAGAAATTTTCTTCAGGAATAAAGGCACTCGCTACTCCAATAAAAATTCCCGTCGTGTTTTCAATTGCCTTGCACTCGCTATTGTAAAATCGCATAAGCAAAAATCAACCGTTAAGCTGATTGTTTCAGGAGAAGCTCTCTTGCCGGCATCGATTCTGGTGGTAATCGAATAGTTCTTGTTGGAAATAAATACCTTTGGTTGCTTATTGAACCGCAACTTTTAACCATTTATCAAACCACTTTAATTGTTTTAGCATGAGAAAAATAATTTTAATCCTATCCTTTTTCGTCACTGTTTTTGCCCACGCTCAGGAAACGGCGTTGAATCAATCCAATAATGTTGTTAATGTGAGTTTTGCAAGCAGCAATATACGATTTGCAAGGGAACAAGGCCTAACTTTTGATCAACAGTTAAAGCAGCAAAATGAATGGAATCCGGAGGCCTGGAGAGGCGAAAAGGTAAGCATTCAAATAGTGGTTTGGAGCAGCGGGGATATCTCCAGCCTGAGCCTGCAGGTTCATGACCTGATTTGTGAAAATGGACAAAAGATAGATGCTGACAATATAAAGGCAGGGTTTTTACGTTATGTCATAACCGATGAATTTGGTCCGGGATGTGGATACCGAAAAACAACAGATTTTGATTCATTGTTAGTCGCTGATCCGATTGATCCGGTTTCTTCTGTTTCAGTAAAAAAGAATACCCTGCAACCCGTCTGGTTGAGTATTAAAGTTCCTGCTGCAACCAAACAGGGGCATTATAAAGGAATAATCAGCGTCAATGCCGGGAAAAAAGTAGATCTGAACATCTCATTAAATGTTTTAGACCAGGTTTTACCATCTGCGGATAAATGGAAATTTGACCTTGATTTCTGGCAACACCCCGCAGCCATTGCCAGAGTACATAATGTGCCGTTATGGAGTAAAGAACATTTTAAATACATGAGGCCATATTATACCATGTTGGCCGATGCCGGACAAAAGTGCATAACCACCAGTATTATCAATGAACCATGGGGTCATCAGACTTATGACGATTTTCCCGGCTTAATCAGGTGGATAAAGAAAAAAGATGGAAGCTGGTCGTACAACTATAGTTTGTTCGATCAATATGTTTCGTTTGTGATGAGTTGTGGAATCAAAGACCGTATCAATTGTTATACAATGATTCCGTGGAAACTCTCTTTTCAATATTATGACGAACGTTCAGGAAAAGATACCGTGCTAAATGCATCTCCGGGCACGCACGAATACAATGAGTATTGGTCATTTATGCTAACCGATTTTTCAAAACATTTGAAAGCTAAAGGGTGGTTTTCAATTACCAGCATCTCCATGGACGAACGGTCAATGCAGGATATGCAGGCCGTTATCAAATTAGTGCATGGCGTTGATCCGGAATGGAAGATCTCTTTGGCCGGAGAGTATCATCCGGAAATTGAAAAAGATATTTATGATTATTGCGTGGCGTCCAAATGGGAACTTGCTGATTCGGTATTAACCAGACGGAAAAGTAAAGGTTATCACACAACCGTTTATACTTGCTGTGTTGAGAAATACCCGAATGGATTTACGTTTTCGCCACCGGCCGAGAATGTTTGGATTGGATGGTTTGCTGCTGCAAAAGGATTTACAGGATACTTACGTTGGGCTTACAACAGTTGGCCCAAAGATCCGGTTCAGGATAGCCGATTTACAGCCTGGCCTGCCGGCGATACCTTTTTGGTTTATCCGGGGCCCATGTCATCCATCCGGTTCGAAAAAATGATTGAAGGAATTCAGGATTTTGAAAAGATTGTGATAGTGCGTGATCAATTCATTAAAATGGGGAGCGAAAAAGATTTAAAACAATTGGAGCGGATATTGTCCTCATTTGAAATTAAGAACCTGGAAACTATTCCGGCCGGGAAAATGATTGAAGATGCAAGGTCTATTTTAAATCGTCACAATGATAAATAGTTTATGAAAAAACGTATGAAAGCAAAATCCTT
>CANJNY010000157.1 GCA_947475715.1 Prolixibacteraceae bacterium | reverse complement strand
TACCGGGGTAAATATAAAAGACCAAGTTAAATTCAAATAATCAATGAAAACAAATCAAACTTTAAGAATCAGTATGTTATTGATCCTTCTGACCACAGGATCACTTTTTAACCGGATTGCGGCTCAGGAAGTGCCCAGGCCCGAGTATCCCAGACCTCAGTTTGAGCGGGCAGAATGGTTAAACATGAATGGCCAATGGAGCTATACCTTCGATTTCGGTAAATCGGGACTCGAGAAGAATTTTCCCGATTCGCAGGGATTTAAAGATAAAATTATTGTACCCTTTTGTCCGGAGAGCAAATTGTCCGGAGTGGGATATACCGACTTTATCGAAGCCATGTGGTACCAGCGAAAGTTTGAAGTTCCGGCTGCCTGGAACGGGAAAAGGGTAATCCTCCATTTTGGAGCCGTAGATTACCAGAGTGATCTCTATCTTGACGGAAAGCTGGTCGGAAGTCATTGGGGCGGAACCTCCTCATTCAGCTACGACATTACAAAATATATAACTGCAGGAAAGCAGCAAAACCTGGTATTGTCGGTAAAAGATAATACTCGTTCTGGTCAACAGCCGGGCGGGAAACAGTGTTTTGGCTACAAGTCTGAAGGGTGCAGCTACACCAGAACCACCGGTATCTGGCAGACCGTCTGGCTTGAAGCAGCAGCAAAAAACGGTCTCAAGGATTGTTTTGTCCTGCCCGATCTTGACAACGCCAGATTTGTCTTTCAACCACGGTTTTATGGTGTAGAACGGGGAATGAAGTTGCGAATCAAGGTGCTCGAAGGGACTAAAATGGTTGCCCAACAGGAAATTGCCGCCGCCGATAACATTCCTTGTAATGTGAATCTTAAAAATCCAAAAACATGGTCACCTGAGTCTCCTTTCTTATACGATATTATTTATCAGGTGGTTGACAAGCAAAATATTGTCACCGATGAAGTCAAAGGATATGCAGGTATGCGAAAGGTGCATATTGAAGGGAATAAACTATATTTAAACAACCAGCCTATTTTCCTGAGATTTGTTTTGGATCAGGGTTTTTATCCTGACGGAATATGGACTGCCCCAACGGATGCCGCCTTGAAACAGGATATCCAGTTTTCGATGGATGCCGGATTTAACGGGGCACGTCTGCATCAAAAAGTTTTTGAAGAGCGGTTTCACTATTGGGCTGATAAATTAGGCTACCTTACCTGGGGCGAGTCTTCGAGCTGGGGGATTTCAAACAATGATATCGAATCGGCCCGGAATTTTCTGAGCGAATGGAATGAAATTGTGCTCAGAGATAGAAGCTACCCCTCGATCATTGGGTGGTCTCCGTTCAATGAGACTGGCGGAGGTGTTCAGCACAACAGGATGGTTTCTGATGCTGTTAGTACTACAAAAGTGATCGATCCAACCAGGCCTGTTAATGATGCCAGTGGCTACTTTCATGTGATGACTGACCTGTATACCGCCCACAACTACGAACAAAATCCTGAGGAATTAAGAAAACAGCTCACCCCTTCAAAGGATTCCCCTGTTTTCAATAATAACCCAAAGCAGGCTCCTTATGAAGGACAACCTTACTTTCTGGATGAGTATGGCGGAATTAAATGGGTGTCAGGAAAGGCATTTGCAGATAACACCTGGGGATACGGTGACGGACCAAAAACATTGGATGAGTATTACGACCGGCTGGAAAAATTGACCGATGTTATTTTAAGTACAGATTATATCTCGGGATATTGCTACACCCAATTGACTGATGTGGAACAGGAACAAAACGGCATTTACAACTACAACCGAACGAAAAAGTTTGATATGAGCCGTATCAAAAAAATACTGGGAAGAGACCCTGCATCATTTTCATCACCCAAGGGGAAAAACTAGGATATTTCGACAGTTAATTTAGTTACTGATAATAAAAGTATCAAAATAGCCACGAAGGCTCAAAGACACTAAGTTGCACAAAGCAGTAAGAATAAAGTAATAGGCTTAGTGTTTCTTTGAGACTTGGAGTCTTTGTGGCCTTTTATTTACCTATCTTCGTTTGCCTTTAGAGATGAAAAGACAATATTTTGTTATTCTTACTACCTCATATCTAAACCAGATTATGAAACTCATTTTTGTAATTCTATTCACCCTTTCCACTCTGTCATTAAGCAGTCAGAACAAACAGGTCATCACACTCAATTCCCTGTTGAATGAACTGATTGATGCTAACGCTGTGGCCAGATGGGGGCAGCCAGAGTATACCATGCACCAGGCAAGCAGCTATGACAGGCTTTCGGTTTCCCCCGATTTGCCCGGTTGGTTTGCCAATAACGACCAAAATCAGTTTATCCGTGAGGAACAGAAATCCGGTCATACCGAATATGTGATGATGGATGCCGATGGGCCCGGAGCAATCGTCCGTTTCTGGCTTACCATGCAATCAAATGAGGGTCGGCTGAGGATCTATTTCGATAATGAGGAAAAAGCATCGATCCAAATTGAAGCCTACGATTTAATGAAAGCCGGGTTCAACCTTGGACCTGCATTACTCCGGTACCACCGCCCCGAAACGGAACGGGGTAATACGATGTACCTTCCCCTCCCTTATCAAAGCCATTGTAAGATCACCTTTGAACGTACCGATGCACCTGCACAAAATAGTGCTCATTATTATCAGGTGAATTACAGGACTTATCCAAAGGGAACAAATGTGAAGAGCTTTACGATAAATGATCTGGTTGCTGAAAAGAATACGCTGGAACGGGTGGAAAAAGAGTTGTGGAATCCGGCGTTGATAACCTTTAATAAAGAAATCCGGCTGCAAAAAAACATCGCCTCAAATAAAATGGAATCGGTTGATTTGCCAAAAGGTTCTGCGGCTATCCGTTTGCTTACCCTGAAACTTTCAGCTCCAACTCCGCAGGAACTCACCAAAGCATGGAGTCTGGTAATCTTAAAAATGGAGTTCGACGGCCATCAAACAGTCTGGTGCCCCCTGGGCGATTTCGCAGGCAGCGGATTCGGGGGACACCCGATTAAAAGCTGGTACCGCGAATTGGACAAAGAGGGAAAAGTTACAAGTCGTTGGGTGATGCCGTATCAGAAAAATGCCAAAATAACAGTCGTCAACAAGGCTGACTTTAACGTTGACGTCGACATGTCTGTAAAAACCGGAGATTGGAAATGGGATAACCGGTCAATGTATTTTCATGCAGACTATAAATATCAGCAGGATGTAAAAGATGCGCAATCTAATTATGATCCAGCAATAATTGCCAAAAATGATCCTCTGGCCCCCATCGAATGGAACTTTTTGGAGATCAAAGGGAAAGGCATTTATCTAGGCAATACCCTTTCACTTTATAATAACATGGATCAATGGTATGGCGAAGGGGATGCCAAAGTCTGGGTTGACAACGACACATTCCCTTCCGAATTTGGGACCGGACTTGAGGATTACTATGACGCCTCTTATGCTCCTGTGGTTATCTTTCAGACACCCTTTGCAAATGCTCCACGTGCTGACAATGAAAATTCGCAAGGATACAATACTTTCACACGAACCCGAAACCTTGATGGAATTCCTTTTCAGAAATCGTTCAGATACGACCTGGAGATGCTAAGCTGGAAAGGGGGGACTATAGATTGCGCTGCCACAACCTATTGGTACGGATTCCCGGATACAAAAAGTAACATCAGCCAACAGCCATTGGAGCATTTGTTACCCTATTCAACGCTGGATAAAAAGTAAAAGCAGCCGTTAGATTTAAGTTATGAGAATAAAAAGATGACGTATTTACTATCAAGGGAATAAAGGAAATGAAAAAAATGAATAAAATGATGGGATTCGTTTTAGGCATCACGTTGGTTTTTAGTTGCTGCAGCAGGACCAGCGGGCAGACGGCTTTATACTCCGATCCCATTATGCCGTTGATCCAGCTTCCGGTGGATTTCACCACTTACCGGCAGAATTCCAATGCAGCAACCATCGAGCCAGGCAAGTATCTCGACATGTTGAATGTGAAGGGGCCTGGGTGTGTGCACAGCATCTGGTTGTTACTGGCCGAAGGGAAGCGAATTGAAATAGTGGCGGATGGAGCAATGGTTCCTCAGGTAAATATGCCGGCTCCCGATTTCTTTGGGACCCTGCTGGGATTTGAGCCTTATCACATTAACTCAGCTGCCATCGTGAGTATGCCCAATAAGTTTGTCCGGGATAAATTCGGCGGCGGGGAACCGGGATACACCTCCTATCTTCCCATCCCTTTTCAGGATTCCTGCCGGATCAGGATCTATGCCGAAACCAAGGGAGGAGTAGCAGGGATGGTTAACTGGCATAAATATGCCGATGATGTAAAAATCACCCCCTATCGTTTTCATGTGGCTCATAAAGTGATGAATCCTGCCTACCCACGGGGCAGCCAGATGAGCACCGCCGATATTTCAGGCGCCGGGTTTATCGCCGGGATTTTTATGGGCGTGCGGCAACTGGCAGAAGATGACCTGATTTACCATCAAGGGGGATTTACCTTCCTGATAGATGGAGAAACAAATCCGCATGCCATCCGCGGAAGCAATATGGAGGACGATTACGGATTTACCTGGGGTTTTCATGAAACGATGACCCCCTGGTTCGGCTCCCCCTATATTAAAATGACCCCGAAGCAAAACACGAATAATCCCAAAACCTTATTTGACTATCGTGCCGATGTTGTGGCATATCGTTTCATGGGCCCGGATCCCATATCCTTTGAATCTTCCATGTCGATGAAAGTCGGGACCCGCCCGGATAATACTGAAACGGTCATCTATTATTACAAAAAACAGGAAACTCAGGCAACCACAGTCAATACACCCGTTAAGTGGCAGATCACCGGCACACTTCCCTGCAAAATAAAAGAGACATTCGAAACAAAGTTGCCCGAAGGACTTCTGGGCGAATGGGGTGATTCGGTTCAGATAGACACTGAAAAATACAAAGTGCATGAACTGTTCTCTGACCATTCGTGGGTCAATCTGCATCTATTATATTTCACTCCCAGCTGGACTCCATTAGCTCTCACCGAACAAGCTGCCTATGCCAAAGGATCTGTCCAAAGCAAAAAAGCAGGTAAAGGGATCCTGAGACTTGCTTTTGACGATTGGATGGGAATTTGGGTTAATGGAGAAAAAATAGGGAACTTTTACCATGAGGCGGGATTCAGATCTGCTGAAATCAAGGTAAACCTCAGGCAGGGAGAAAATGAAATCATTCTGAAATCCGTGAACTTTGATAAAATCCAGAATGTGAGGCTGTGGGCGTTTAGTTTGATTTTAAAGTAAAATACGACAATATATCCTGCTTATTATTCAGTTAATTTTCATACTAAAAAATCATAGTTTAGAACCTTTATAAATAATGAAAAAAATGAAGCAAATCACTATCTTTCTAAGCCACTGTTTATTCGCAATTGCATTTTTCATGTCTGGCGCTTCGGCCCAGACGACCGCTCAATCTTTTGAAATCAATAAGATCAGTACGAAATTTGTCCACGTACCTGTAAAAACCGGCGCAGCAAAAACCTGGGTAACCGTAAATATTGATGGTGTTTTGCAACATGAATTTGAAGTTGAGCTCGCACCTGAAAATCCTGATTTTTATGCCACCCTCGAAGTGGGAGCATGGATTGGCAAAAAGCTTACCCTTACCGCCGAGAAGGTGACCCCCGATTCAAAATGGCTTACTCTGACTAAAACTTCAAACGAATTATCGGATGAGCCACTGGTCTATAAGGAGGAGCTCAGACCCCAATTCCATTTTGCACCTCGTCGCGGATGGACAAACGATCCAAACGGCCTTGTTTTTTACAAAGGAACCTACCACCTCTTTTTTCAGCATAACCCCTACGGCACGGGATGGGGAAATATGACCTGGGGACATGCCGTCAGTAATGACCTGCTCCATTGGAATGAAAAGGCCGATGCAGTCATTCCCGATAAAAATGGAGTGGTATTCTCGGGTTCAGGAGTAGTCGACTGGAATAATACCTCCGGCTTACAAACCAAGCCACTCAAAGATAAAAACGGAAAGATTGCAAATCCTCCACTCGTTTTATTCCATACTTCAACAGGTGCCGATCGCGGGAAGGGTGAAGCCAGCCAGTCGATGAACTATTCACTCGATGAAGGGAAGACCTGGATCAATTATCCCGGAAATCCGGTAATTCCTCACCTGATTGGCGGGAATCGCGACCCTAAAGTATTTTGGTATAGTGATAAGTCGAAGGATTCGAATCCGAAGAACGGCCATTGGGTGATGGCATTGTATTTGGATGGTCAGGATTATGCACTGTTCTCCTCTGCGAACCTGATCAACTGGGAAAAAGTCTGCGACATCAAAAATGTGGGGTGCAGCGAATGTCCCGATATGTTTGAATTACCCGTTGATGGCAATAAACAAAACTCCCGCTGGGTCTTCTGGGGCGGTGACGGGAAATATCTGATCGGAAGTTTTAACGGCAAGGAGTTTACCAAAGAGAGCGGCCCTTTCACCACAAAATACGGAGGAAATGATTATGCGGCTCAGTCCTACAGCGATATTCCTGAAGCTGATGGCCGACGGATTCAATTTTCCTGGATGGCAGGTGGCGAATATCCTAAAATGCCTTTTAATCAGCAATTTACTGTCCCACGAAATCTGACACTTCGATCTACACCTGAAGGAATTCGTCTATTTATGGAACCAACCAAAGAGCTGGAAAAATTGAGGATCTCAAAAGAAGCAGATTTCAAGACAACTTTACAGGGAATGGAATCTCCGGTGAAAGTGCCTGCCCTGAAAGGTGATCTTCTCGATCTGGAAATGGTGCTTGACCTGAAAATACCGCCAACTTCAGACACCACAGTGGTGATCACTGCCGAAATCTTTGGACAGAAAATTTCCTATAACTTAGGTAATCAGAAGATTGATTTGGGTGGAGTAAAGGCCCCGCTGGCTCCAATCAAAAATCAAATCAAACTGCGGATCATCACCGACAGAACTTCAATTGAGCTGTTTGCCAATGACGGTATTGTTCAGATTTCCAAATGTTTTGTAAATAAAGACAAAGTTCCGGCCAATATGACAATCTCTGGCAATAAGGGTCTGGCAGAGGTAAAAATTAAATCCTTTCAGCTTAAGTCTGTCTGGAAAAATCTGAAAAAATGATAAAAAAACAAGTTGTCCGGATTCTTGGGTTGGCGGGATTTTTATTCGTACTTGCAACCCCTGTGCCTGTTTTTTCTCAGGCTAATATTACGAAAATTAAATTCCCTGATCGCCCAAGAGTTGAGGTCACAAATGTTAACTATATAGGAAACCGCAAGCCGCTTCAGCCGCTCCATTTTATAAAACTTCCCGTTACGGCAGTCAAACCTGAGGGATGGCTGAAGAAATACCTGGAGTTGCAGCGCGACGGACTCACGGGACACCTTGGCGAGATAAGTGCCTGGCTCAATAAAAAGGATAATGCCTGGCTTAACACCGGCGGTCAGAACGGATGGGAGGAGGTTCCCTACTGGTTAAAAGGTTATGGGAATCTGGCCTATATTCTCGACGATCCCAAAATGATTGCCGAAACAAAGGTTTGGCTGGAGGCAGTTTTCAGGAGTCAGCAGCCCGATGGCTACTTCGGACCGATAACAATCCGGAATGGTAAAAAGGACCTTTGGGCAAATATGATTATGCTTTGGGCGCTGCAATCGTATTACGAATATTCCGGAGACAAACGAGTCATTTCGCTGATGACCAACTATTTTAAATGGCAGCTTACCGTTCCGGATGCCGATTTTCTCAAGGATTATTGGGAAAATAGTCGCGGCGGCGATAATCTGCTTAGTGTTTACTGGCTTTACAATATCACGGGCGATTCATTTCTGCTTGACCTTGGAAATAAAATTCATAAGAATACCGCCAACTGGATGGATGAGTCGACACTTCCCAACTGGCACAATGTAAATGTGGCACAATGTTTCCGGGAACCCGCTACCTATTCAATGCAAACCGGTGATCCCGCGATGGCGCAGGCATCGTACAATTCTCATAATTTAATCCGTCGGATTTTTGGACAGGTTCCGGGTGGAATGTATGGCGCTGATGAAAATGCCAGAATGGGATATATCGATCCGCGACAGGGGACCGAAACCTGCGGATTTGTCGAACAAATGTCCTCTGATGAGATTATGCTCCGGATAACAGGCGACCCTTTTTGGGCGGAACATGCGGAGGATGTCGCCTTTAATTCATATCCTGCAGCGATGTTGCCCGATTTCAGAGGATTGCGTTATATCACCTGCCCAAACGAGGTGGTCAGTGATTCTAAAAATCATAGTCCCGGAATTGAGAATTCAGGTCCTTTTCTGGCCATGAACCCTTTTAGCAGCCGGTGTTGCCAGCATAACCATTCACAGGGGTGGCCCTATTATGTGGAGCATCTGGCGCTCGCAACTCCGGATAATGGTGTGGCGATAGCACTTTACGGAGCATGCACCGCGAATCTGAAAGTTGCAGATAATCAATCTATAACGATTAAGGAAGTAACGAACTACCCCTTTGAGGAATCGGTAAAATTCACCATAAATACAACCGGAAAGGTAGCGTTTCCGCTCTATCTGCGCATTCCCTCCTGGTGTAAAAAAGGAACAATCAAAATCAACGGTGTAGCGCAATCCGAAAAGCCTGAGTCAGGAAAATATGCCATGATTCAAAGGAGCTGGAATAACGGGGATGTCGTTATACTTGATCTGCCAATGGAGCTCACCCTGAGGCAGTGGACAGTGAATAAAAATAGTGTTTCGGTGAATTACGGACCGTTGACCTTATCACTGAAAATTGCCGAACGGTACGAAAAACTCGACAGTAAGGCTACCGCGATCGGTGATTCAAAATGGCAGGAGGGGGCCGATGCGACCAAGTGGCCTACCTTTGAGATCTATCCCGAATCACCATGGAATTATGCACTCCAATTAACGGGACAAAATCCTCTTCAAAATTTGAAGGTTGTAAAAAAGAGCTGGCCCGTTGATAATTATCCTTTTACAATTGGAGCGGTCCCGATTGAAGTGCACGCCAAAGGTCAGCGCATCCCATCCTGGAAAATCGACCGGTATGGATTATGCGGTGTTTTACCCGAAGAGAAGGCTTTGAAAGATAACAAGGTTGAGGATATTGTTTTAATCCCCATGGGTGCAGCACGATTAAGGATTTCTTCATTTCCCATAGTTACTGAAAAATTAACCATTAACCATTAAAATAGATGATATTCAAGTATTTAATAGCGTTTGTTTTTCTTTTCGGTAGTTTGATATCTTATTCACAAACGATGCATGAGGCTCCGGCACCATTATATCGCTGTCCGGTTTATGATGGTGCTGCTGATCCTTCGGTGATCTATAACCGAACAGAAAAAACGTGGTGGATGCTCTACACCCAGCGCCGCGCAAATCAGGATGGAGCTGATGTCTCGTATTGTTATGGTTCGAAAATTGGCATTGCGTCGACCTCCGATCATGGCCAAACCTGGGTTTACCGCGGTGCGCCCGACCTTGCGATTGAAAAAGGGGATAACACATTTTGGGCGCCGGAGGTGGTTTATGACAATGGAATATATCATATGTATGTTGCCTATATCCAGGGTGTTCGTAACCATTGGGGCGGAGATAAACATATTCTGCATTACACAAGCAAGGATTTGTGGGATTGGAAATTTGAAAGTCAGCTCCCCCTTTCCTCGAATTCCGTAATCGATGCCTGTGTTTTTCATTTGCCTGACGGGAAGTGGCGGATGTGGTATAAGGATGAAAATCATGGAAGTGTAAGTATGACCGCCGAAAGTCCCGACCTTTACACCTGGACCACGCAAAAGAATCCGGCAGTTGCCGACCGTGCTCACGAAGGACCCAAAGTGTTTCGTTTTAAAGACAAATACTGGATGTTGGTCGACCAATGGGCAGGTTTGGCCGTTTATGTTTCAGACGATTGCAACTCCTGGACTTTTAACAGCGTCATTCTGGATAAAGCCAGTCTCCGCAACGAAGATACTCCGTCGGGTGCACATGCCGATGTGATCGTTGTGAATGAAAAGGCTTATATCTTCTATTTCACCCATCCGGGACGTAAAAAGCATACCGAGGCTCCCAATGAATCGAACGGAGTTCTTCCTTACGACCTTCGCCGCTCCTCGATTCAGGTGGCAGAGTTGAAAGTTACAGATGATAAAATGACATGCAACGGGGATGAGCCATTTGATTTTTATCTGCCTTAAAATTTGATATTCAAAACCTTATTTTTTGATTTTTAACCTTAGTAGCCTTGTGGTAAAAGTTGAAATTTACCTTATTACCTTATTTTAATTTTCAACCACCTAAGTAATGAGAATAAATAAATGTCGTATATTAAAGATGTAATATTGCTAATTGCACTAACAAAAGAAGGCAGACATCTGGTTAAGATTGCTTCGTCGCTCTGGGTATCAATTATTCCTTTAAAATTATCACAGAGCTCCTCGCAATGACAGATGACTTGATTAACAGAGAGATGGGAAGGGATGGCGGCTTCGCCGCCATCCCTTCCCATCTCTCTGCTCACCGCAAACCCCCTGTCATTGCGAGGAGGTACGACGAAGCAATCTTTGCGACATTAAACTATTTCTATTACTTATTTCAGTTTCCTGTTCATAAAATAAATAAGGTAATAAGGTTGTGTTAAGTCATGTGATTATTTTTCTACGAAGGTTGAAAAAACAGGAATAAGGTTTAGTAAAATTGACGGCATAAACTGAGATTTATTATTTAATCAATTATATATCAATAACAAGATGATACCACCTGATAGATTTTATTTAAAATATTTGGCCAGTTTATTATTCACCTTGATTTCTCTTAATTCATTTTCGCAAAATGCCAGCGAGCTGATCCTTAAGAAATCCGATTTCAAACACTACATCGATAAATTCAACCGCCAGGATACCCTCGACCTCCATTTCGATGCAGTGCCAGGGACAACGATGATTCCGAATGCAGATACCTGGAATTTTCTCGAAGCAAATATCCCCTTCTTCGAATGTCCCGATCAGGATATCGAAGAGGTCTACTATTACCGCTGGTGGACCTTCCGGAAACACATCAAGAAAACACCTGAAGGATATATCATTACCGAATTTATGCCCAATGTTGCCTGGGCCGGTAAATACAACAGTATCCCTTGTCCGGCAGGACACCATTTCCGGGAGGGGCGGTGGCTGCATGAGCCCAAAATTGTGAGGGATTACGGCGATTTCTGGCTTCATAAAGGTGGCGATCCCTACCATTACAGTTTCTGGATTGCAGACAGTTATTTGCAACTTCAGATGGTTCATCCCGATGATGCCTTGCTGAAAAACATACTTCCCGAACTGGTTGCCAATTTTAAGGAGTGGGAAAAAAGGCGTCGCGATCCCGATGGCCTCTTCTGGCAGGAGGATGGCCAGGATGGGATGGAAGTAGCGATCGGGGGAACAGGAAAGCGGCCTACCATTAATACCTACATGTTCTCCAGTGCACGTGCCATTGCCACAATTGCCCGGATGAAAGGGGATCTTAAACTCTCGGAACAATATACGGCTGAAGCAGAAAGAATCCGGCAGTTAACCCTCGAAAAACTATGGGATAAGCAGGAT
>CANJNY010000156.1 GCA_947475715.1 Prolixibacteraceae bacterium | reverse complement strand
TTTTACCACTCGGCTGGTTTTCGATATGGAAGCCTCCCCCGGCACCGATATCCGGAATTACTGGAACCTGCTCTCCTATTCAATGGTCACCTTTTGGTATGGAATGGGTGATGCCGCCTCAAACCGGACGCCCCAACGTGAACAAGCTAAACAACAGATGATGTCAGTTCCGGAGATCGAGCGGTTGCAGCAAATGGTCAGGGATAGTATACTAATTTTTAATCATAGAAGATTGGTAAATTAGTATTTTTGAAACTTATTACTGATATTTGTGTTTAAACATTTGGAAGGCTGGATTACTATCCGGAATGGACTGTGACAATCTTCCAATGCCGGATACCTTGATAACAAACTGATAAATTTTCACCGATGAAGAGTCAAACTTTTTCAGCCTCACGCCGTAAGTTTTTACAAACTTCCGTAACCGCCGCAATTGGAGCTCCGCTGCTTATTGGATGCATAAGAAAACCCAGGAAACCAAATGGAAAACTTAAACACGCCTGCATCGGGGTTGGAGGAATGGGATGGTGGGACTTTATGCAATTCAAGGGGGATCCCAATGTGCAGATTATCGCTATATGTGATGTGGATGCAGAGAATCTGAAAAAGGCCTCCGAAGCCTTTCCTGCTGCACGCACCTATGCCGATTGGCGTGAACTTCTTGAGAAGGAAGATGACAACATTGACTCTGTCAATGTTGCAGTACCAGACCACAGTCACTTCTCTATCGCCTATACAGCAATTCAAAAAGGGAAACATGTATATTGCCAAAAACCGTTGTGTCACGATGTCGCTGAGGTTCGGATGCTTACTGAAGCATCCATCAAACATGGCGTAATCACACAGCTGGGTACACAGGTTGCGGCAAGAATAGATGAGCGGAGAGCTGTTCAGTGGCTTAAAGAGGGGGCGATCGGTAAAATTAAACATGCCTACCTCTGTTCGAACCGTCAAGGTATCATGGAATACAGGCCCATGGGACCACGTCCTGCACATGGAGAGGCCCCCCCTGCAAAACTGAACTGGGATCTATGGATAGGTTCTGCTCCTTATCGACCCTTTGTGCCTGAAATTTATCATACGATGAAGTGGAGAGCATGGCAGGACTTCGGAACGGGATGGTCAGGCGATATTGGATGCCATATCTTTGATCCTGTCTGGAAAGGTCTTGGATTAAAACCGCCACTCTCTGTGACTGCCGAGGTTCAGAAGTCATGGCAGAATTCACCCGAACGGAGAGCGGATACCTGGCCGCAGAGCAACCATATTACCTGGATGTTTCCGGGGAACGATCTCACTGAAGCAAATGTATTACCGCTCGAATGGTTCGACGGAGAGTTTTATCCGCCAAAGGAGATCATGGAGTTATATCCCGGGAAGGAGTATCCGGCCGAATCCTCCATGTTGGTTGGTACAGAAGGGGCGCTGCTTATACCGCATAACGGAGTCCCTGTTCTTCTGCCCGAAAGTAAATTTAAAGATTATAAATCACCTCAGCTCGAAGCTCAAAATCATTATTACAACTTTGTGGTTGCTTGTTTGGGCGGTCCAAAGACTGCTTCACATTTCGCACAGACCGGACCGATGACTGAAGCTATACTTTTGGGAACGGTTGCTATTCGGGTGCCAGACCGAGTGCTAAAATGGGATGCTGCCAATATGAAGTTTCCGGATGACCCGGATGCCAATAAATACCTTAGCCGCAATTACCGGAAAGGATGGGGGGTAGGTGGATTTTAGGGGATTCTTATCATGGAGATTTGTCAAACGCACAAATAGAATGGATAAAGACCCTGAAAGGGGCCAATCTAAATAACCCCGGTTGAACGAAGTGAGTGCAACCCGGGGTAGATGACATCATGATAGCAGCGGCACGAACCTTACCTTAATTGAAAATCCGGTCAACTTTCGCCGCCAGATTTAAAAGCCAGGCCTTATCCCATGTTCAGCCAACAAATGCAATAATTGTAAAAAGGTTCATTGTTAAACAAATAACTCGTCAGAAGCTTTCCCCCTTTTCCCCTCCTGGGAGGGGTTAGGGGAGGTAAGGGGGGCCAGGGGGGATTTATCCGCCGCCGGATTGAACCCTTATAATTAAGCGGTCCACTGTTTAAAAACACAAAACACTAAATCCGGATATCTACTTCAGCAAATTTCCAATCTCAAGTTTCAGGATGGGTAAATGTCTTACAATTGTGCCCCAGATAATTTCATCATCTATCTTGTCATAACCATGAATTACTCTGTTACGCATACTGATAATTTGCTTTTTTCCCGATATTCCAATAGATGGATCAAGTTTTTCAATACGGCTCATTGCTTCACCAATAATCTCAAATTCACGCTCAACAGCCCTACGTAGCATCTTATTTGCCATATAGACATTGAAATCACGTTTTTCTCCGAGATAATTCTCAATTGAAGTAATCGATTCCTGAATATCAAACAAAAACTTCAAGATCGAATTATCCATATAATAAAGTTTTTGTTTTATTAATTGAGTCGATAAAATAGGGATTGGATAAGGATTTATCAGTTACAAGGTCAACCGGACGCCGAAATAATTCCTCAAACTTTTCGGCCAAAATAAAATAGGTATCGGCATAATCTCCGGAATCCATAGGTTTAAAAGAGATTAGCAAGTCAATATCACTTTTGTCAGTAAACCGATCGGTACAGACAGAACCAAAAGCAAATAATGATCTTACATTATTTGCGATACATAACGATTTGATTTTGTCTATATTATCTGATAAAAGGCTTTGCATAACTATCTTTTTTACAAATTTACTCTTCATAACTAACATTTCCAAGCGGGGGTTAATAAGATTGTATTCCTGTGGAGCTATTCTCTGATTAAACATTGGGCACATCAATAATTGAAACGTTGGAAGTAATAGATCATTGGTCCAGATCTCCCCCTTTTCCCCTCCTTCCCCTCTTTTGGAGGGGCATGGGGAGGTAAGGGGGGTCGGGGGGGATTTTCTTCAAGTAGTTAGTTCTCTGAACCGAAAAAGGATCAATGCCCTGAAAGGGCTAAATCTGAATAACCCCGGGTAAGCGAACGAAGTGAGCGCAACCCGGGGTAAGTAATCCGTGAGACACCGCGGCGCGATCCTCTCTTCTATTAAACCTCTGACCCGCTTTCGCCGCAGGAGCCAAAGCCTAACCTTTTTTCTTATGGAAGGTTTATAAATGGGAAAATTTAAAACCTAAACCTTATACGGTGTTCTGCCAACCGATGCAGTGAAGGATGAAACGATTCTTGTTTGGGGAGAAATATTGTCTTATGCTCATATTGCCGGATTCCAGCCGCCGGATTGTGATCTTTTAGTTTTGGATGGACCTATGCCAAAATTCTCATCAATTGCAATCAATCCATTTTTATTATATGGTAATTTAGTTTGTCTAATCTAGCCCACGACCATAGGATGTCAAAAACATCAATGACCCCCAATTTCTAAAGGAGGTTAATGTAAGATAACTTACCCCAGCCCAAGATAGGCTAAAGCTATCCAATAGCCATCTTAACAGAATCTTTCCACAAATAGGGCGGCATAGGTTCTCTTAGTTCCCAATTAATGTTCATTGGTTTAGAACCTGAATGTTTAATAAATCTTGCATCTCCAAGAAAAACATAGGACATTGTATTCTTATATTCATCTTCATTTTTTTCTCTTACAAATAAAAGAATTATCTTATTAAGTTCCTGTTGATTGATATAACTTAACCCTTTGCCTAAATCCGGTCTTGCAGAATTTTGAGACTGCCAATGAAACAGCCGATCACTTATTGCAAAATCCTGATAAAGAGTCGTTGGAGAAAAATCTTTCTCTGATTTTATTAAATCGATAAAAAGTAATTCTGTATTTAACTCCTGAATTACTGCAACACCTTCCCTATTTGATGATTTAGAACCAAAGGAGCTTAAGCCCAAAGCAGCCAAAATCTGGTCTCTAGTATATCTACTATGAAGTTTTAAAGGTTGATTATATGGTAGGGCAATTTCCTTTTCCCGAAAACTAATTTTATCTAGTAAGATTTCAAGCACTTCAATGATCTCCTCTGTCATCACATTATTTTTGCCAATTGCATTAATACTTTCTTCGAGGGTTTCAAAATTTTCCCCCGTTTGCCAAATATCATAATGGAGCATTAATGCCATTGCATTTTCTTCATCGTTTAATTTGCTGATAATAACCTTAAAATTAGTTTTCGCTAATGACAGTATGAATTTAAAGTATGATGCAGAATTACATGAAAGCCATTTCCTCCTTATTGCTCTTTTTATTTCGGTCTCGTTTACCTCGGAAAACTCTTCAATCTGTGATGCAATGGCACATAACCTTTTCCAACTATCTATCTTATAGACTTGTTGAAAAGGAATATGATAAAACTCTGAAAAGTTTTTAAGTGTAAGTGGTAGAAGAGTCTGGAATCTAAAATTTCGAATTTTATTCAATAATTGGTTTCTATTTAGTGATGTTGCAGCTTTAATATTCTGAAGAATTACATTTTTAGCTTTTTTTTCAAGAACAATAGCGCAACCAAGTGGTAAGTGAGGAAAATCATCTTCAATCTCTTTTTGGGTTGAGGTATTTGTTTTACCAACCAAAGCCCTGAATTTGCCTTCAAAATCGTATTCCGGTCTTGAATTTCCTACAAAATCTAAGACAGTCAAGCACTCTTTGCCTTCAGCTAGTCTTAGTCCACGACCAAGCTGCTGAAGGAACACAGTTAAGCTTTCAGTAGGTCTTAGAAATAAAACGGTATCAATCTCAGGTATATCAACTCCTTCATTAAAAATATCTACCACGAAAAGATAATTTATTTCTTTTCGTGAAAATTTATTCCTTAGTTCTGAACGAAATTCAGTTCTTGAGCTTACTAAATAATCTGCCTTTAATCCTGAAAGTGAAAATTTCTCAGCCATATATCGTGCATGATCCTGTGTAACACAAAAACAGAGCGCTCTTACATCATGATAATCTCTTAAATATTTGTCAAGATTGGATATGATTTCCCCAACCCTCTTGTCATTTTGAGTATAAATCTTCGTAAGTTCGCTCGGCAAATATCGTCCATTCTGCCATTGAGCGTTCGACAAATCGATGCTGTCCGAAATTCCAAAATATTGAAATGGACAAAGCAATCTTCTATTAAGAGCTTCGGGTAATCTGATTTCAGCTGCAATTGTATCGCAGAAATCTTTAAGAATATCTTCGCCATCCATCCTTTCAGGAGTAGCTGTCAACCCTAATAGAATTTTTGGTTTAAAATGGTTTAATATTGGACGGTAACTTGAGGCTGCAATATGATGGACTTCATCAACTACAATATAATCATAGAAAGAATCCGAAAGATTAAGTGAATCTAATCTGTTATTTAACGTCTGAACAGAAGCAAAAACACAATCATATTTCTCAGGTTCAATTCCATCAACCCATAATTCACCAAAATTATTGTCTTTTAACACACCTTGAAATGTTGCCAGTGCTTGCTGCAAAATTTCTTTTCTATGAGCAATGAATAATAGCCGAGAATGTGGCTGTTGTTTAATAAATCTTTTAAAATCAAATGCAGATATCACGGTCTTCCCTGTTCCTGTTGCCGCAACAATTAAATTTCGATATCGATTATGTAAACTTCTTTCTGCATCTAAATTTTCTAATATTTCCTCCTGAAATGGGAATGGTTTGATATCAAAATATGCAGCATAGCTATATCGCTCATGAACTTGCTCTTTTTTAAGCGCTATTCTTAATTTATCCGAATGCTTAATTTTATCAAAACTTTCAAATTCTTTGTCCTCCCAATATGTTTCAAATGTATTCTGAAACTTGCTAATAATATGCCCTACTTCTTTTGTTGTTATTTTAAGATTCCATTCTAATCCTGTAGTTAAAGCAGATCGAGAAATATTTGAAGAACCAATATAACCTGTATTAAAGCCTGTATCTCTGAGAAATAAATATGCTTTTGCATGTAATCTTTCATTATCTGTATTATAGGAAATTTTTATTTCGGTATTTCTTAATCCAGACAAATATTCGACCGCCTTTAAATCTGTAGCACCCATATAGGATGTAGTAATTATCTTTAAAAGTCCTCCTCTTTCAGTAAATTCATATAATTCCTTCTCAAATATTCTAATTCCTGTCCATTTAATAAATGAAACTAGGAAATGAATCTTATCTGAGGAAAGAATTTCCTTCTTGATTTCGCTTTCAAGTGATATCCCAGCATTAGAACCGGTGAATAACTCAGATTGAGATAGTCTGGTATAAGGTGTTATTTCTTTAAGATGCTTTTCAAAATCAGTAATGCCTGAATCCAGTTTTTTTACAATTGCAGATAATATCCTACCTTCAATTTCTATTAAATCTTCGTCAAATTCTTCTTTACTAAGTTCATCTCGAATAAGCTTGATAATATTATTGGAAAATTCTATCTGTTTTTCGATTGAATCTTCACCGGTAATCATATTTAAAGCAAATCGAATTATCTCAATTAGATATTGTGCTAAATATTTTGATGCCTCACTTTTATCAATTACCGTTTTTTTTATAAAATAAGTACTTCTATCTATTTCATTTAATTTTGAGGAAATCAACTTATTGATTAGCTGTTCATAAAGTCCTTGTTGCATCATAATTCAATTTTAAAAATGAATCCAAAACGGATATGTCTGCTGGTGCCCAGTCTAAATCTTCTAATTCTTCTTTCTTAAGCCATCTTACAAATTTGTGTTCAATCAAATAAATCTCACCGGACAGATATCTACAAATAAAAGGTATTAAATTAATAGTAAATAACTCATATTTATGAACTTGAAATTCTAGCCTCTGAATCAAATCAATTTCTAAATTAAGTTCTTCAATTATTTCTCTTTTTAAGCAATTTTCCGCAGTTTCATTTTGCTCTATCTTTCCTCCGGGGAATTCCCATTTCAATGGAAGATCCATCTTTTCACCTCTTTGTGCAACTAATATTTTATCACCATTTAAAATAATGGCACATGTAACGTCAATTATATTCATACTAAATTATTATTGAGAGGGTTTTCATACCTATTTATTTTAGCTATTAATACCCTACTGACTATGAATTACAAATATTTATCAGGCTTTCAAGTTACACCTAATACTTCAATTGCAACCAAAAAAATTAACTCTGGATTAATAAATAATATATGTGCTCCATTTCATTTGGTACCATGCAACCTATACCGGAATCCATTGGCAAAAAGAAACCTCCTCACCACCATCTCAGGTTTGGTATCCTTCCCCCGGATCCGGCTCATATTGTAACTGCGGGTCTCTTTGTTGTGCACATCGGTCATGAAACAAAGATAGGAAGACAATTTGAAAATGAGATAATTTGAAGATTTGAGAATGAAGAGATTCGGTAATTTTAAGATGTGGAAATGAGGAGATTCGGTAATTTTAAGATTAAATAAGGATTTAATTTAGGAGGTGGAGATTAAATTGGCTCAGGACTCAATTTGAGGCAACATGAGAAAAAAATCCGTAAAACATTGGCTTATCACTTATTTTTAAACGCTATCTTTGAATTTATGGATCGAATTAAGACTGCCTGATAAGCAGGCCATTTTTAACCACAAGGGACACAACGAAAAATCACAATGGGCATAATGAACAACAAAACAATAAATTACAAAATGGGAAAAATGAAAATATTTATTGTTGGCTCCGGAAAGCTGGCAAATGCCCTGTTAACGACTGATTTATCCATCGAATCGTGTGAAATCGTGAAATGGGAGTCTAAATACCAAACCTTTGATGACTTTCCAACCGAAAAAATCATTTCTGTCAGAGATCGTGAGATTCAGCAGAATCAGATCGGGATACCGGAAGAGTACCTGGAAAAACATGCCTGGCATAAAATTGTAATCCGCGATGGGAATGACGAAGTAACCATTCAAACAAAGGTGCTGGGACATGATTCGTATGCCAAAGGGGTTAAGACAATTATTGAAATGGTCTTAAAAACCACGCTGGAAAATAAACGGTATTCGATTTTGGAATTATTTAAAGTGTGATTACACATTCCCATGCGTTACATTGGGAATATCATTAGTCATATATATCAAAGGTTGTATCAAAAGTCTTTTTACCGCTAATATGCAAAGGATTAGAGCGTTGATAAACTCCAACATCCAGACAAATAACTCTGAAAAATGATTCAAAGCGAAATAGGTACGGAGTACCAAAATATTTGTAGAAAAATATGAATAATCGTTGCCGGGAGGTACAGCGTACCGTAATATTATTTCACCTTAAAGATGTCATCAAAGAAGATATTGCGGTACGCTGTACCTTGGTTGAGTATATTTTTCCCCTGTTCTACAAATATAAACGGTGCGCGGCACCTTTAAATAACCAGATTCAGATTTTTTACTTAAAAACTTTGCGGTTCTCTGCGATTTTCCTCAGCGGTTCTCTGCGGTTAAATCTTTTACAAAAGATACAACCTCCTCTTCAATTATAATGGTTTCATTCCGAATGAAGTGAGGAATCTCATTATTGAAATAAATTTCATATTATCGCCTTTATGATTACCTTTATTCATTAAAACATATCCTGTAATCCCAAAACCTATGAGAACGCTGATCCTCACCTTTCTTTGCCTGATTGCCTTTTGTAAGATAACCACCGCGGGTAACTACGTGAAAAATAGTTCCACTAAACTGGCTGTGGAGAAATATGGCTACCTGCTTAAAAAACAATCCTTTCTGGTCTTCCCCGAAATGCGCGAATCACCGCTCAGATGGTTTGACTCTATCCCCAACGGGAAAATTGAAGAATCAATTCACGGTAAGGAGTTTGAGATGAAGGCGAATCCCGGTGAACTATTTCTCTTTCAGTTAGGGGTATGGGCATTGGAGAAAGAGGTTAAGGATGTGCAGCTCATGTTTTCAGATCTAAAAGATGAGGGTGGGCATACCATTGCCGCCACCCGGATGACCTGTTTTAACCTCGGGGGTGTTGACTTCCTGGGAAACCGGTTTACCAAAAAAGTTGATGTTCCGGCCCGTCGGGTTCAGGCACTCTGGCTCGGAATAGATCTTGAAAAGATTGAGCAGGGGAACTACAAAGGTACCGTTTCAGTCCGCTCAGGCGGGGAACAACGGGATATTCCGGTCATCGTAAAAGTTGCCGGGGAGGCTGTTCCCAATCATGGCTATAACGAGGGATCGCGGTTATCACGCCTGGGGTGGCTGAATTCAACTGCCGGTATCAACGAAGAGATTACCAAAGGTTTCATTCCCGCTAAGGTTGAAGGGACAAAAATTAGCATTCTGGGTCGTACCCTGACCATTGCAGAAAGCGGACTACCCGCATCGATCGAAAGTTATTTTGATGCCTCAAATGAAACAATTAGTAAACAGGGATCATCCATTGTAAATACCCCTTTCAGATTTGTCCTTGTGAAAGAAAACGGTGAGGAGATTCATTTAATCCCGGGTAAACTTGTTTTCGGGGAACAGACACCCTCCAAAGTACTCTGGAGCGTGAAAAACAGCTCGGATGAGGCAGATCTGGAGTGCACGGGACAGATGGAGTTTGATGGCTTTGTCGATTATAAACTGCAACTTAAAGCCAAAATACCGTTAAAAATCAAAGATATCCGTCTTGAGATTCCTGTTGAAAAGGATAAAGCTGAATATATGATGGGGCTTGGACACGAGGGTGGATTCCGTACCCCTGACTGGAAATGGAACTGGGATGTTTCAAAAAACCAGGATATGGTTTGGGTTGGAGCGGTAAACGGAGGTCTTCGTATAAAATGGAAAGCTGAGAATTATGTCCGTCCGCTGGTGAATATCTATTATGAATTTGGTCCGCTTAAACTTCCACCATCATGGGGAAACGGGGGTAAAGGTGGGGTCGATATTGGTGAAAAAAATAACGAAGTTGTGATTAACAGCTATTCAGGAAGCCGCGAATTAAATCCTGATGAAACACTTAACTTCGATTTTGAATTACTGATCACCCCATTCCGGGTTATCGACCGACAGAACAAGTTTGGCGACCGCTATTACCACGGTGGGGGAACCAATACGTCGGTAAAAGTTGAAAATGCAAAAAAGGCGGGGGCCAATATCCTCAACATCCATCATGCCGAGGATATCTATCCGTTTATTAACTATCCCTATCTAGATGCCAATGTAGAGGCCCTTAAAAATCTGGTAGCAGATGCCCACAAGGAGAACCTCCGGCTGAAAATGTATTATACGACTCGTGAACTCACCAAGAATCTCCCGGAGTTCTGGGCTTTCAACAGTCTCAACGGTGAGGTGATCTTCCCGGGACCCGGAAATGCCAGCCGGACAGAGGCGCTGCACCCCAAGGGTCCCAATGAGTGGTTGATTAAAAATATGCGGGAGAGATATATTCCGGCGTGGTATAACCTTGTTCAGGAGGGTAAGTTCAAAGGGGAGACCGATCTTTCGGTGATCACAACGCCCGACAGCCGTCTCAATAACTTTTACATTGCCGGATTGGAGTGGATGGTGCAGCATATCGGCATTGACGGGGTTTACATCGATGATGCCGCGCTCGACCGGTTTACCTTACGACGCGCAAGGAAGGTGATCGACCGCGACCGTCCCGAGGGAAGGATGGATCTGCACAGCTGGAATCACTTTAATAGTTGGGCCGGATTTACGAACTGTCTCAATCTATATATGGATCTGCTCCCCTATTTCGATCTGGTTTGGATTGGCGAGGGGCGCGATTACGACCGGATGCCCGATCATTGGCTCGTTGAAGTCTCGGGTATTCCTTTTGGTCTTGCAGGACAGATGCTCCAGGGAGGTGGAAATCCCTGGCGGGGGATGGTCTATGGGATAACCAACCGCGCAGGATGGACCGAAAACCCACCTTCCGAAATGTGGAAATTCTGGGATGCCTATCAGATTAAAGATAAACTGATGATTGGATACTGGGAGAAAGGGTCGCCTGTTATTTCGAAAAATCCGATGATCAAAGCATCCATATACAAGGGAAAGGATGAGGTGATCATTGCCGTGGCCAACTGGACCGAAACGGATCAGGAGAGCTTCTTATCGATTGACTGGAAGGTATTAGGATTAGATCCTGCCAAATCGGAAATTTCAATTCCGGAGATCGCCGGGTTTCAAACATCGCAGGCGGCTGTGGCGTTGGAGAAGTTAATTGTTCCGGGGAAGAAGGGGTATTTAATTGTGATAAAAAGGATAAATTGACTTTGAACCCCTTCAGGGTTCGGGGGAATGTTGCCTGTTTATGATCCCCACATTTCATGTGGGGTTAATCACCTTAAACCACGTTGTGGTTTAGGCCAAGGATTATTAAAATTACAATCCTGAAGGGATTGAACGTGAATAACCATGTATAAAATGCCGGGGGTATGAAATGCAAGGTAAACAAAGCGAAATACAACCCCAATCCTGAAGGGATTGAACGTGAATAACCCGGTATGAAATGCCGGGGAAATGAAATGCCGGGTAAACAAACCGAAATACAACCCCAATCCTGAAGGGATTGAACGTGAATAACCCGGTATAAAATGCCGGGGGTATGAAATGCCGGGTAAATATAAGCGAAATACAACCCCAATCCTGAAGGGATTGAACGTGAAT
>CANJNY010000155.1 GCA_947475715.1 Prolixibacteraceae bacterium | reverse complement strand
GGGGCCAATATCAGGCTGGGAATTGATTATGTCTTATTTAAGAATTTCCAGGTTGGAGCCGGGATAACCAAAAATAAGATGGCCACCGACTTCAATGCCAAATGGACCATCATGGAGCAAACCCGGAAAAACACAATGCCTGTAGCAATTACCCTGTTCGGAAATGTGGCCATTGACGGAAGAGAAAAAAAGGAATTTGGTTCGCAAACAGTGCAGGAGGCGCATATCCTGGGTTCAGTTAATCCTTTCATTGCCTATGACCGATTCAGCTACTTCTCGCAACTGATCGTGGGAAGAAAATTCAATAAATGGCTCTCCCTTCAGGCCGGAATTAGCTTAACTCACTACAACATGGTGGAACTTCCTTATGACCACGATAAAGTAGGATGGCACTTCAGCGGCAGAATCAAGGTAACCCGTCAGGGATCAATTGTATTCAATTACGACCAGCCATTACAGATCAAAGATATTTCAGAGCAAAGGAGCTGGACCAATCCTTCAAAACCAAATCTGGCTTTTGGATACGAGGTTTCAACAGGTGCACATGCTTTCCAGATATATATGGCTTCCACAACCTCTGTTCTGCCACAGGAAACGATGATGTGGAATCAGAATGATTACAAAAATAACGGATTTGCAATCGGATTTTTAATTACCAGACTCTGGGGATTTTAAATCTGCCAATTTTCTTTGAACCGATTAATAGGATGGTGATATTCTAAATACAGAGTATTACCATTCTATGCTTAATCTTAGAGTAGCTGCGGTTAATCATCTGCCCTTATTTGTGACTATTCCATTGCTGACTTCACGAAGTTTTAATTGTATTGTAAATTCAGTTTATCCTTTGAAAATGAATTATAAGTCGCTTTTACCTCTAATTTTGCTCCTATCCTGTACGTTATGGAATGCAGATGCACAATCGTATCAGGATCCTCAGCATCACTCTTGCTTAAAATGCCATTCAAATCAGTCGTACTCGTTTAAAAATGAAATTACCGGCAAGATGGTAAAGAGGTTGATGAATCCCTACTATATATTGGATACAATAGCCATATCGGCTGCAGTTCATAAGCAATTTGACTGTACCGATTGTCATTCCGGTGAATATAAAGCATATCCTCACAAATCCGAATTGAAACTTCAACCATTGAGTAGTTGTCTGGATTGTCACGGAGGAGATGCTTCTTACGCCAAATATAAATTCGAAGAGATTGAACGTGAATTTAAGAAAAGTGTCCACTATAAAGTTTATGGCGAAAACTTCACCTGCTCCAAATGTCATAGCCAGCACACTTATGTAGCAACGGCAAGAACCAGCAGCAATGTTCTGGACATTGTGGATTATAACAATAAAATGTGTCTGTCGTGCCATAACGACATGAAAAAATACAAACTCGTTTCGGGGCACGATAATCCGAAACTGATTGTCATACACGACTGGCTGCCAAATCAGGAGTTGCATTTCCGCCATGTCAGGTGCATAGAGTGCCATACTGAAGTAAAGGATAGTCTGATGGTCTCTCACAATATTCTGAGTAAGGATCGTGCAGTAAAAAAATGTGCCGAATGCCATTCTGCAAATTCCAAACTCAAGGCCTCACTCTACAAATACCAAAATCTACAAAAACGATCCGAAAATGGAACAATCAGCTCCATACTAACCAACTCATCCTATACCATTGGGACACATCAAAGTCCAATTCTTAAATTAGTAAGCATTCTAATTTTTCTTGCACTCCTCTCTGGTATTATTATCCATAGTTTATTCCGAATTTTTAAAAAGTAAGATTAATGGAAACAACTGATAAGATCTATTTCTATCCGCTTTGGTTAAGGATCTGGCACGGATTCAATGCATTGGGGATTTTAATCTTAATTCTGACAGGAATCTCAATGCAATCGAGTATGGATACACCAATCATTGGCTTTAATCTGGCAGTAAACCTTCATAATATTGCAGGAATCGCAGTGATTTTGTGTTATATACTCTTTTTTACAGGTAATCTGATAACCGGTAATGGGAAGTTCTACCGGATTAAAAAGAAAGGATTTTTCAGAAATCTGATAAAACAAGGGAGTTATTATGCATGGGGAATGTTTCACGGCGAAAACTACCCCTTCCCTTTGTCTGAAAAAAGGAAATTTAATCCGCTCCAAAAATATTCCTATGTACTGGTTATGTACCTGGCAGTGCCGGTTGTAATCGTAACAGGAATAGCACTTTTATTTCCTGAACTAATAATTGACAAAGCCTGGGGAATAAGTGGCGTTTTTATGACTGCGATTCTACACGCTGCAATGGGATTTTTCATCTCAATATTTTTAATAATACACCTCTATATTGCATCTGTGGGGAAGTCACCGCTTGAGAATTATAAAAGTATTATTACTGGTTGGCATCATATTTAATCGATTTTCTCACGCTATAACAAGGAAAATTATGAGGTCATTTTCTGGGCTAACCCAATACCATGAGGTTAATGGGCAGCGCAATCATCAATTTTTAATCGTACACCAAATTGGATTCATGGCAAGGTTATTTCTTTTAATCGCTCTATTATTCATTGGCTCAGGAGATTTAAATGCTCAGACCAATGATGATTGTTTAGCCTGTCATAATGATGCGACATTAAGCAAGGAGAAAAGTGGAAAAAAGGTTTCGCTCTATATTAAACCTACGGCTCTTGATCATTCCGTTCACAAAAATGTATTATGTGCTGCATGCCATACTGGTGCAGCGGTAACTGATTTTCCTCATCCGGAAAATCAAAAAACCGTTGAATGTGGTTCGTGCCACACCGATGCCAAGGAGAAATTTTTAAAAGGAGTTCATGGAAGGGCATTTTTAACCAATAATAAATATGCCCCCAATTGTAAAGAGTGCCATGGAACCCATGACATTTTAAAATCGGATCAGCCGGAATCGAAGACCTATAAGATGAACATTCCAAAATTATGTGGAAATTGTCACCGCGAAGGGGCTCCTGTTGCCCGGGCCTACAATATTTCGGAACATAATATCCTGGAGAATTATAGTGAAGGGATACACGGACAGGGATTATTTAAAAAGGGACTGATCGTTTCGGCAACCTGTAACGATTGTCATGGCAATCATCTTATTTTACCTCATACAAACGAAACCTCAACGATTGCGCCAAAAAATATTGCAGTAACCTGCATGAAGTGTCATGCACGAATTGAAGATGTACATACAAAGATAATAAACAAGGAGTTATGGGAAAAAAAACCGGGTGCTATACCTGCATGTACCGCATGCCATCCCCCTCACAAAGTTGAATTAAAGAACCTCCTTTCCACGGTTTCGGACAAGACCTGTTTAAAATGCCACGAAAACAATGAGGCCCATAAGGTTGTAAATCATCTGGATATTTCCCTAAAAGTAAATGTTTCTGAATTAGCCGGTTCGACACATAAAACGATAACCTGTGTTAAATGCCATTCCGACGTTACTGTAAATGCGACACGCCCATGCCAGAGTGCTGGAAAAGTTGATTGCTCAAATTGTCATGCCGCAGAATCAGAGGTCTATTTTACAAGTGGACATGGTGAAGCATATTTCAATAAGAAGCCGAATGCCCCCTATTGTACAAACTGCCATGGTTCACATGGAATTAAAGCCAAGTCGGACGAGACTTCCCCGATCTATCGCTCCTCAATACCTAAACTTTGCGGAGAATGTCATCGCACCGGAGGAAAAGCGCTTGAAGGAACCAATCTGGTCGAAAGGGATGCATTTCAGGATTACTCCAATAGCGTACATGGGAAGAGCTTAACCGAGAAAGGATTACTGTCAGCAGCCGTTTGTACCGATTGCCATACCTCACACAGGGAACTTAAAGAATCGGATCCGAGATCTTCGGTTAACCCTAAGAATATCGCCGCAACCTGCGGAAATTGCCATAAGGGAATCTACAACCAATATATTAAGAGTGACCATGCTTTCAGACCTAAAGAGGGCGATTTACGTTATCCTACCTGCGGTACCTGCCATACAGCTCACACCATAACAAAAGTTCATCAGGACAAGTTTATGTCCGAAATTACCGTTCAATGTGGAACGTGCCATACCAAGCTGGCTGAAACTTATCTGGAAACTTACCATGGTAAAGTTTATCAGCTTGGATATTTGCAGGCAGCAAGGTGTTCCGATTGTCATGGAGCTCATAATATATTAAAGATTACGAATCGAAATTCATCCGTTAGCCCACAAAATATTGTTGCAACCTGCCAGAAATGTCATGCCAATGCCAATGAGAAGTTTACCGGCTATTTAACGCACGCCACCCATAATAACAAAGCTAAGTTCCCCTGGTTATACTACACATTCTGGTCGATGACCTCTTTATTGGTCGGGGTATTTATCTTTTTTGGAATTCACACCCTCATGTGGTTACCACGTTCGATTAGTTCGATGCGTAAAAAGAAGAAGCATGCCAAAGAGATGGGTGAAAAAATATATGTAAGACGATTCACAAAAAGTCAAAGCATTACTCATATATTTGTAATAATAAGCTTTTTAACACTTGCCTTTACGGGAATGCTGCTCAAATTTGCTTTTATGGACTGGGCCAAATTCCTTGTACAACTTATTGGAGGGGCACACACTGCAGGAATAATACACCGTATTGCAGCGGTAATCACCTTTGGATATTTTACCTTCCATCTCTATTCACTAATCCGGATGAAGATCCAAAAGGGGCTCTCCTTCAAGGAGTTTATATTTGGAGAAAACACCCTGATGTTTAATGCCCAGGATGTAAGAGACTATTGGGCTTCGATCAAATGGTTTGTTGGTAAAGGACCACGTCCTTCGTACGGGAAATGGACATACTGGGAGAAATTTGACTATATGGCAGTTTTCTGGGGGGTTGTAGTGATCGGTTCAACAGGATTAGTACTTTGGTTTCCTTCCCTATTTACCAAACTCCTCCCCGGATGGATGATCAATGTGGCACAGATTATTCACAGTGATGAGGCATTGCTGGCTGTTGGGTTCATTTTCACAATTCATTTTTTCAATACCCATCTTCGTCCTGAAGCCTTCCCCATGGATACTGTAATTTTTACAGGTAAAGTTTCCGTCGAAGAATACCAGGAAGATCGCCCCCGTGAATTTGATCAACTCGAAAAATCCGGAAACCTTAACAAGGTGCTGGAAAAAACACAATTCCCGGAATCGCGGATGAAAATTGTGAGGTTCTTCGGGTATCTTTTCCTGTTCACAGGAATTATATTGGTTATTTTAATTATCTATTCTTTAGTTTTTCACTGATAAAACAGAATAATCAAGAGCTATATGACTGATTAGATAGGTAATAGAAATTATAAAATAGCTTTAATTCATATATAGAAAGGGTATAAATAGCACTTCTCTATTGAATTAAAGCTATTTTATTGCGAACTTTGGGTCATATTATAAATTCTATTCCTAAAAACATATGAAACTACCCTCTTCGGTTAATAATTGGCTCTCAATTACAGGTGCTATCTTAGCATTATTTAACCTCGCGACTATCTTATCTTTAATGATTCTAAATACTTTCTTTGGTTTTGGAGGAACATATATAGGATTATTTATCTATATGCTATTGCCTGGATTTATGATTTTCGGATTAATTCTTATTCCAATAGGAATGAGGATTGAAAATGCAAGAATAAAAAGAGAGAAGACAGAAAATGAAATTAAAGGATGGCCGGTCATCAACTTCAATAACCCGGCAACACGCAATGCTTCAATGATATTTGTTTTCGGATCGATTTTTTTGCTGATAATCTCTTCGGTTGGAAGTTACGAAGCCTTTCATTACACCGAATCGGTTGAGTTCTGCGGATTACTTTGTCATAAAGTAATGGAACCAGAGTATGTTACTTATCACGGCTCGTCGCATGAGCGGGTTGCCTGCGTAGAATGTCACGTTGGTGCAGGTGCAGGATGGTATGTAAAGAGCAAAATGTCCGGACTATACCAGGTCTACTCAGTCACATTTCATAAATTCCCAACACCAATACCAACTCCCATTGCGAACTTAAGGCCTGCAAGAGAGACTTGTGAACAGTGCCATTGGCCCGAGAAGTTTTATGACAGAAAGGTGAAAAACCTGAAATCCTATTTGGCAGATGACACCAATACAGAGCATACTATTCAATTACAGATGAAAACAAGTTCTGCCATCACAGCTGATGGCCTTGAAAAAGGGATCCACCAGCATATCAGTGCCGATGTTAAAATAGAATACAAAACTTCGGTCGCCAACCGTCAGGTTATCCCCTGGGTAAAATATACCAATAAGAAAACTGGAGTCACCGAAATTTTCACCGATAGCGATAACCCAATCAGCAATCAAAAACTTGATTCTCTGGAAACCCGTGTAATGGATTGCCTGGATTGTCATAATCGCCCTTCTCACAAATATAATTTCCCACAGACATTCATTGACAAGTCAATCAGTACCGGATTAATTTCAAAATCACTACCGGGAATCAAAGAACTATCCATGAAAATATTGTACAAACAATATAGCACGAAAGACAGTGCATTTATGGCCATAAAAGAAAAAGTCACGGAATACTATAAATCGAAATATCCTGATGTTTTATCGGGGAGAAAAAGTGAAGTTGATCAGGCTATAGCTGAAATTCAAAATGGATATGGTAACAATATCTTCCCTTATATGAAAGCAGACTGGAGAAGCTATCCTAACAATATTGGTCATCTTGAAAATGATGGTTGCTTCAGGTGCCACAACGACAGGCATAAATCAGAGTCAGGGAAAGTAATTTCGAAAGACTGCAACCTATGCCATTCAATTCAGGCACAGGGGACTACGGGAAATATGGAATATTCAAATTCCAATAAACCGCTGGAATTTAAACATCCGGTTGATATTGACAATGCCTGGAAAACAGATATGTGTTCATCATGCCATACACAGCTCTATTAATACTAATTCTAAATTTGAGCTAAAATCGCTATTTTTTTTGTTATTAAATGAAAAGGAGTCATCTTTGTTCTAACTTTTGAAAGCGACCAAAATAGCATCTTAATATTGATATACAGGAAGTAATACATTACTAACTTTTAATAAAAAACGAAATGAATTTCAAGAAATTATCTTTATTATTGGGAATAGTTATACTATTCGCCTCTTTTGTTAGCGCCCAGGATTTTAAATATGTTGGAGCATCGAAATGCAAAATGTGCCACAACAAAGAAGATAAAGGGGAACAGTACAATAAATGGGCAGCCGGTCCGCATGCAAAAGCAATGGCTTCACTGAAAGGTGCTGACGCAAAAAATCCAAAATGTTTAAAATGCCATTCAACAGCGGCTGCCAATCCCGATATGGTTGCAACTATTACTGTTGAGGAAGGTGTTTCATGCGAATCTTGCCATGGACCAGGAAGTGCATACAAAGTTGCTGCAATAATGAAAGATAAAACCAAAGCGATGGCAAACGGTATGACGATGCCTGACGAAAAACTTTGCAGAAAATGCCATAATAAGGAAAGTCCAAATTACAAGGAATTTAATTTTGCTGAATATTCGAAGAAAATTGCCCACAATGATCCTTCAAAGAAATAATTCATAAATAAAATATTTTAAAACTCCTTTGCTTAAATTAAGCAAAGGAGTTTTTTTTGATCGATAATTCCCTACTTTTGATTCCCTTAAATAATAATCTACAGATCATGAAAAAACCATACTTCCTTATTCTATTCCTGATGTGTGTTTTGCAGGTAATTGCAGACAATAATGAAAAACCGGTCACACAACCGGCTCCCGTTTTACCAGTACCAACAGATCGACAATTGGCCTGGCACGAAATGGAACAATATGCCTTTATTCACTTTACGACCAATACATTTACCGGTAAGGAGTGGGGCTTTGGAGATGAAAGCGAAGCGGTTTTCAATCCCACAGCTTTAGATGTTAATCAGTGGATTAAGGTTGTTAAGGCTGCCGGATTAAAAGCTATTGTACTAACCTGCAAACATCATGACGGGTTTTGTTTATGGCCAAGCCAATATACTGAACATTCGGTAAAAAACAGCAAATGGCAAGGGGGAAAAGGAAATGTTGTGAAAGAAGTTGCCGATGCCTGTCATAAAAATGGCCTCAAATTCGGAGTCTATCTCTCCCCATGGGACCGAAACCGCAGCGACTATGGATCACCTTCCTATATCGAATATTACAGGAATCAGTTAAAAGAGCTTTTTACAGCCTACGGTCCGGTATTTGAAATGTGGTTCGATGGCGCAAACGGCGGAGATGGATACTATGGCGGTGCACGGGAAAAGCGAAAAATCAATGCCGCTACCTATTATAACTGGCCAACAACCTTAAGTATGGTTCGAAAGATGGAACCGAATATCATCTTCTTCAGCGATGCCGGTCCCGATATCCGCTGGTGCGGAAACGAAGGGGGTCACGCAGGAGAGACAAATTGGTCACCAATCAGTACCGATTCGATTTACGCAGGGAAAAGCGGTATCGAAAGCCTGCTCAATTCGGGACAGGAAGATGGCAAAAACTATGTCCCGGCAGAGGTCGATGTATCAATTCGTCCGGGATGGTTCTACCATGCTGAAGAGGATGCCAAGGTAAAAACCCCGGAACAACTTTTCGAGATTTACCTCTCTTCAGTCGGAAGGGGGTCCAACCTGATCCTGAACATCCCTCCTGACCGCAGAGGGATACTCCACGAAAACGATGTTAAGTCATTACTCGGATGGAGAAAGATCATCGATGAAGCATTTAAAACCAATCTGGCATTGAATGCCAAAGTTCAGGCAGACACCTATCGGGGAAATTCCAAACAGTTTGCAGCTTCAAATGTTACCGATAATAATAAAGAAACGTATTGGGCAACCAACGATAATGTTACAACCGGAAACCTTGTTATTGAACTTGGCTCATTGAAAACAATCAAATATATCACCTTGCAGGAATATATTAAATTAGGGCAACGTGTGAAAAACTTCACAATATCTGTATGGAAAAATAATATGTGGGAAGTGGTATCCAATGGGACTACAATCGGATATAAAAGGATTTTAAAGATTGAACCAGTTATTAGTCAAAAAGTTAAAGTCGAAATCACGTCGTCAAGAGCGACCCCTTTAATCTCCAATATCCAGATATTCTGATTTAAAAGATTAAATATTAAATTTGCGCCCTATAAACTTTAACAATGTCAAATTAAATAAAAAGTACGATGGCAGAAGATAAAAAACAAACCTGGACAACTTATATGGCGATTTCGACGGTAATTATCGTTGTTTGTGCAACCCTTTCAACCTTTAAGGGAGGAGGCTTTAGTACCCGGTCGCTGATGAATCAAACAATGGCATCAGATCAATGGACATTCTATCAGTCGAAAAGCCTGAAAAGCTATATCTTTGAAATGCAAAGAGACAACCTGGAACTTCAGAATGAACAAAATAGCAAATTAAAGGTTTCGGATGAAGTTGTTGCCAAATACCAGGAAAAAATCAATAATTACAACAAGAAACTGGAGCAATATGAGGCAGAAAAAAAGGAGATATCACTCCAGGCCAGGAAATACGAAACAGAGCGTGATATGTGCAAGCTGCATGGATCAGCTTTTGGTATTGCAGTAATCTTTCTGCAGATCTCAATTCTGCTCTCCTCGATCTCTGCTTTAGCCAGGAAAAAATATGTTTGGTTTCTGAGTCTGGCTGTCGGCCTGGTCGGAATATTATATTTTGCTGATGGTTTTTTCCTCTTTCTAAATTAACCTTAAATTTATAATGTTTAATAAATTTAATAAATATTTAAGGAAAATTAATAAAAGTGTAAAAATCCTTTGTATTTCATGATTTTCAGTTATATTTGTCCTGATTAAAAATTATTAAAATGCAATCAGGTAAAGTAAAATTTTTCAATGAATCCAAAGGTTTTGGATTTATCAAAGACAATGACTCTGACAAAGAGTATTTCGTACATGTAACTGGTCTTATCGACAAAGTTAGAGAGAATGATGATGTTACCTTCGATGTTACTGAAGGCAGAAAAGGATTGAATGCGGTAAATGTAAAACTAGCATAGTTTTTACAAACTAAATCAAGCAATTAAAAAACAGAGCCTTACAATAATTGTGAGGCTCTTTTTTTATTTAGAATTAGGAGATTGAAAGTTCAGGTTCAACCATTGTTCATTCGAGTAAACAAATACTTTTATCAATCATTCAGATCTCAATGCATTACGATAAAAAATGAGTTTACAGAAGCCGATACGATTTTCCGTTTCAAAACGGACCCTCCTTTTTGAGGCTGCATTAGTTTGGACTTTTGCAGGAATTATGTTATTATTCAGAGGAAGTTTCATGCTGGAAGCCTCTTCCGGTTTTTCGTGGCCCAAAATTATCACATGCATTGGTGGTGGATTCCTATTTTTTGCCCTGGTTTTTACAAAGATTTCCCGCAACCACGTAAACCGGATTACCAATCTGTTTGGAGAGAGACACTCCTTTTATGAATTCTTCAATTTCAAAAGTTATCTGATGATGGCCGGAATGATTACCATGGGAGTTTTACTCCGCAAATCGCAAATTGTCCCATTGTCCTCATTATCATTAGCATACATCACAATGGGGATTCCCCTCTTGTTTTCCTCTTTCCGCTTTTATATTAACTGGTTTAATTTCCAGCCGGCAGTTATCCCTTCAATAACCGAAAACTGATCTCAAATCATGCTTACCAAAGAGGAAAGAAAGTCGCTCAATCAACAGTTTTGGACCCAATTTGATAAATTCTGCAATAATATTCCGGAACTGGCACAAAGAAATAAGAGGTGGATATTACATGATACAAAGATTAGCCATGTTGATCTGAAATTTGATATCAGCGGGAACACTGTAATTGTAGCCCTCGAAATAAATCACAAATCAGAATATCGACGTTTACAGGTTTTCGATGTGCTGGAAAAATACAGCATACTGCTTGGTGAAGGTTTTAAAGAGGGATTAAAATGGGATTTCTGCTTTGTAAATGAAAACAAACAGGAAGTTTGCCGTATTTACACCGAAAAAGAGGGTTTGAATAGTTCTAAACCTTCCGACTGGACAACTATTTATCAATTTCTCAGCTATAATATGCTTCAACTTCAGGATAATTTTCTCGAAATTCAGGAGGCTCTGAAAGAAGAACTAACCCTGCTGCTTCGCGAATCCTGAAATAACAAATTGTTTAAAAATATTCGTTTGCAGAGACGTTGCATGCAGCGTCTCTGCATAAAAACATCCCATGAATAAAATCACATAATATCAATCCTTTTTGCAGGTTTGATTTTCACTTGCTCTTTTTTAGGAAGGGTGATCATTAAAATCCCGTCATTGTATTTTGCGTGAATTTTATCGCCGTCAACACTCCCTTCAGGGATGGTAAAACTTCGATGAAAACTCTGATAACTGAATTCCCGGCGGGAATAGTCATTCTCATGCTCCTCCTTTTCGTCCTTTCTTTCTGAGGAAATCATCAGCAGGTCACCTTCAAGGTTTACTTCAAAATTTTCCTTAACCATTCCCGGTGCTGCCACTTCAATAATAAAGGATTCATCATTTTCCTTAATATTGACTGCCGGAATGGTGCTATTGGTGTTCGAAAAATTCGAATTATTCCAGTCCATCAAATCTTTTGAGAAAAAATTGTCAATAAAAGATGGAAACGTTGGAAATAATCTGTCAGATACTCTTGCCAGTTTCATAACTAAGTCCTCCATTCATTAATTGTTAAACATAATTGATAAAATACAACCTATAAAAGATTTCATATCACTAGTGTCCGGTTAAAATAATGACTTGTTAAGATGTCGCAGCTACGCAGCTTTAGCAGTTTTGTAATAAACACAACTACAAAGATATAGCAACTACGTTGCAATAATCAGGCTGCGGAGCAGCCAAATCTTTGTAGAAATATCT
>CANJNY010000154.1 GCA_947475715.1 Prolixibacteraceae bacterium | reverse complement strand
GGAGATGCAACTATCAGTGAAAATGGGGCTGTTTTTAACAAGGACTGGAATGGTGTTTGGGATGCTAAAGCCCGAATAGTTGCTGACGGATGGGAAGCAGAGATGGCAATCCCTTTTAAAACGATCGGATTTGATAAGGATTTGTCTGCCTGGGGAATAAAGTTTATCAGGCACATCAAACGTAAGATGGAGTCATCCTATTGGCCTTCAGCTAATTTAAATAATTATAAATTTCAGATCTCTGATGCAGGATTAATCGAAGGTATGAAAAATATTGGTCAGGGTATTGGTCTTGATCTTTCACCTTACGCCATCGCCGGTATGGATACTAAATACAGCACAAGGAGTAAATATAAAGGTAATGGAGGATTGGACCTGTTTTACCAGATCACTCCAAGCTTAAAATCGGTGGCCTCCATAAATACCGATTTTGCAGAAACTGCTGTCGACGATCGTCAAATAAACCTTACCCGGTTTGATCTTTTATTTCCTGAAAGGAGGGATTTCTTCCTTGATGGATCGGGTCATTTTTCGTTCGGTATTCAAAGTGATGATGGTAATTCGCGCGGTAAAACAATCATGCCGTTTCTGTCACGCCGCATGGGGTTGGATAACAATGGATTGCCGATACCCATTAATTATGCCGGGAAGCTCACCGGAACAATTGGCCGATGGAATATTGGGGTAATGCATGTGAATGATGACCATCTGGCTGGAAATTCAAATTTTTCGGTGGCCCGGATTTCCCGAAATATCAATGGTGCCTCTTCGGTGGGGGTGATCGGGACTTATGGGAATGCCCTTTCTAAAGGTGAAAATGTCGTGGGTGGTGTCGACTTAAAACTGGCCACCTCAAAATTCCACGGCAATAAAAACTTATCCTTAATCCTGTTTGGGTTGAAGTCCGGCACTCAGGGTTTAACAGGTCATGATGCCTCTTGGGGAGGTTCGTTTACCTATCCCAATGATTTTCTTTATTTTAGTCTTGGTCATCACGAGATTGGTGAAAATTTTGTGGCAGGAATGGGGTTTGTTCCACGGACCAATATCAAGGAGTCGTATGGGAATATAAAAATTGGACCACGACCCAATCAATGGGGATTATTGCAGGTTTATTCCGGTTTGGGTTTTGATCACATTGTTAATTTTTCGAATGTGCTCGAGACGCGAACCATCAATTATTCACCACTCTATTTACGTTTTAAATCAGGTGAAGAGTTTTCATGGTCTGTGAATCAGGATTTTGAGAATATCGAAAAGGATTTTCATATCTTCTCAAATCATGTAATTCCTGTTGGCCGGTATGAATTTTACCGACACGGTTTAAATTTTCTCACGGCAGGCAGCCGCAATTTCTCCGTTAATACGACCTATTCATGGGGTGATTTTTATAATGGATCGCGACAAGATTATTCTTTGGGACTCAACTATAAAATTGCAGTTCCCCTGTTTATAGGCATAAAATATAGCCAGAACGACGTAACTCTTGCTGATGGCAATTTCTCAGCGCGTATTTACCAGGCAAATGTTAACCTCCTTTTTAGTCCTGCAATTACGCTTTACAACTATTTTCAGTACGATAATAATTCAAAGACAATCGGAGTGCAGTCCAGATTTCAGTGGATCGTTCATCCCGGGAATGAGATTTTTTTGGTCTGGACCTCAAATATCTCCCGACCCATGGAGCGATATATCATGAATGAGAGTGCACTAAGGTTTAAGGTGAAGTATAATATTCGGTTTTGATCAGGTGACTCGGCAATTTGACCATCAGGCGATTAGGTAATTAGGGTTTTCGACGATCATAAAATTAGTTTGGTGTGGCAGGTGACTGTATCGGAAAACTTTGAATATGCTACTCTATTTTAGAATCCAAATTTTTTATCGGTCTTTTAATTTGTGTACAAAAATTAGTATATTGCGTTTAAATTACCAAACCTAAGGCAGATTTACCTCCTGCCAGCCTAAGTCTAATCATAAAATGTCGAAAATTATACTCTTCCTGTTATTCACTTTGCCGTTTAGCTTATCCGCACAGCTCTGCAAATTTCCTAAAGGATCTTTAAAATATATGAATATTGTAATTGATAAGGATACCTCATTGTATCTGTTTTTCAATAATCAATATCGAGTGATCAATCACCGTGATAAGCGCATTGATTCTACATTTTCGTATCGGGATGATACGGTTAATGTAAAGCATATTTTGGCCAGTTATAGTCCTATTGTAATAAAAAATAGAATTTATTTCATCGAGGAGGAAGGGGGAGGTGTTTACGAGTTTAAGGAGCGTAAGTTTGATCGGATCGATTTTTCATTTACTCATAAGATGCAGGTTGCATCTACGATCTTTATTCATTCGGATACAATTTTCCGATATGGCGGTTATGGCTTTTTCTCTTCCCGTGATTTTTTTACCTATTTTGATTTTAAAATCCGGGAGTGGGAGGCATATGCTCCCATTAATTCAGATAAAATTCCGGTTGGCAGTAGTGATAATTTTAAAACAATCTCCAATAACACAATCTGTTTATTTGGCGGAAAATTCAATAATCCAAAGTGGCGGAAAGAATTTGTCCCGATGAAGGAGGTTTGGGAGTTTAATTTTTTAGATCATCAATGGACCAATTTAGGAGCAATAGATGTTAATCAATTATCAATTCATCCCATTCAATTTAAAGATAAATTGGCCATGGTTTACCGGCTAAGTCTTGAAGTTATTGATAATAAAAATAATAAGATATCGTTCTACAAAGGGAATTCATATATCAGCAGATTAAAATTTGCCCCAATACCCCTTTATTTTGATGGCAAATTTTATTTTGTTAGTGCTCTTGGTGAGAGTAATCAGGATGATCTTTGTGAGCTTCCTGAGTCTGAATTCCTCGGCGATTTTACAGCAGACAAGAAGTTTTACAGGAATAATTCTGCTTATTTGTGGATCCTCTACACACTAATATTCTTAGGTTTAGTTGCAGTAATGTTCTACTGGAAAAGCTATTTTCAGCTGCGAAATAAACGGTTAAAACTCTTAATGATTAAAGGGAACCATATCCATTATCAGAATAAGAGGGTTGAATTTGACCCGTTATCCATAAAAGTTATCATGGTGCTTCTGATTGCCAGAGATAAAGGAGTTTCGGGAACTGAACTTCTGGTGATTACCGAACGCAAGGATCTGCATAATAGTCATAACATCCGTGAACGGAATAATTTATTAAATGTGATTAATTTCAGAATTAAGACTTTATTGGAAACGGAGGAGGATATTATAACCAGTGAAAAATCGGAGCATGACCAGCGGGTTAAGATTTATATGCTTCGTCATGAGTTATTTCTCCAGGATTAGAGATTCGTCCTTTAAAATTTGAGTTATATCTTGAACTAATCTTAAAATTCGGCTTTTACCATACGTAGAATCTGCAAGTGAGTTGCCTAAACAAACCAGTTTGTTGCGATCATGCGCTCAAATCACACTTTTATAAATCTCCCTTTTTAACGGTGAATCTTCGTAATTTTTAAGCTGGTTATTTCTCAGAATAGCCGGGTTCACTTTTATTTGTTTGAATAACAGATGTTTTACCCCTCAAATAAATCTTGCATGAAAATAGTAGCATTATATTGTTACTATTTTTTTAATGGGGCAATTGGACCAATTTTGCCAGGGATATTTTCAAATAATGTTTGTCTCTATCTGCCTTAACCTTTTCTGAGAGCCTGCCCGCGGTATTAAGTTTATTTATTAATTATCAACGGTGGGCTTGAAAGGAACATTCCGGAATAAAGTATATGAGGATCCAATTTTTTAGGTGCCAATTCTTGTTGATTAATTTCTTAATAATTTGTATGCCTCATAATTTAAAGGCTCAGATTTTTACAGTGACATCCGGTACCGAAATGAGCATCATGCCTGGAACAATATTCTTTGCAGATAGTCTGTCGATAATTCCAACGGATAAATTTACCTTAACAGGTACTGCACTCTTCAGAAATTCAGCCATTTCAAATCCAACAGCAACGAATACAATCGCTAAATTTTACCATTTTTCGGTCACAACCTCGCCTTTTAGTGGAGAATTATCCATGAGATATAGTAATGGAAGCCAGCTAAATGGAATTTCAGAAGGCAATTTAAATGTATTTGCCAATGATGGAAGCTTATGGCAATATTTATCAGAAACCAAGGTTGATTCAGCAATTAAAATGGCAACAAATACTCATCTTAGCTTATTATCGCTTAATGAGATAACGCTGGGTAGTTATCCGCAGCATCTTAATGTTTCGGTTTACCTGGAAGGTTTTTATAATACAGTTACCGGAACAATGAATTCAATCATTAATTATTTATCACTTGTTCCAAAGTCTCAACCATACAACGTGGCGCCATGGTATTATTCCGGAACAGAAACGGTCTCTTCATTTCCTGAAGGAGTGATAGACTGGGTGTTGGTTGAATTGCGGCAGGCAGCATTTCCCTCCGGAGCAATTACAACGCTACCGGGCTGGCCAAGGGCATGTATGGTTAAATCTGACGGATCAATCGTGGATGTTAACAATAAATCTTTGGATTTGTTATGTAACCCCTCACAAGCGGATCAACTTTATGTTGTTATTCGTCATCGCAATCATGTGGCTATCATGAGCTCCACCGGACTAACAATCTCAGGTAATAATTACGTTTATAATTTCAAGGATGCTATAACGAAGGCCTATGGAGGTTCGGCGGGTTATAGACAACTAAGCAACACTGTTTTTGGGATGGTAGGCGCTGATGCAGATAGTGATGGAAGCATATCGGTTTTGGATTTTTCCAAATGGGCGACCGATTTTGGTAAGACAAATGGCTATCTTAATTCGGATGTCGACGAGGACGGACAAATATCGGTTCTTGACTTCTCCAAATGGGCGACAAACTTTGGGATAGGAAATATCTCTCCCTTAAAGAGTCAGAACATAAACGAAATAGAGAATTTAAAAGTTAAATATAAGAGTCAGGTGCCTTGAGAAATTTGATTTTAAAACCTTTAACGACAAATAACCGATGAAAATAACTCTGCTTATTCTTTTTATAATTTTTTCATTAGGATTAAATGGACAGGTTGCGATTGGAATCGCAACTCCGCATAATTCTGCAATGCTGGATGTAACCTCTACTTCAAAAGGTTTTTTGCCACCAGGTATGACTTCCTCCCAAAGAGACTCAATTACCAGCCCGGCTGCGGGATTGATTGTGTGGTGTAAAAATTGTGGCTCTTTTGGTGAAATAAATGTTTTTAATGGAAGAACCTGGACCAATTCAATAGGAGATTCAGCCGGTATAACAACTCCAATATTAAAAGTGGGGCAGTTATATCAAGGGGGAATCATATTCTACATTGACGGTACTGGCAGGCATGGATTAATAGCAGCACCTAAAGACCAAAGCATAGGTATCCCTTGGTTTAATAATGGTGTCTATGTTTCAAGTGGAGCAACAGAAACTGCCGTTGGCACTGGTTTGTCAAACACAAATGCTATTATTATTGCTCAAGGTTCTGGAGATTATGCAGCGAGCATCTGTGATACACTAAGAATTGGAGGTTATACGGATTGGTTTTTACCTTCAAAAGATGAATTGAACCTTATGTGGATAAATATCGGGGATGGTGCTACAGGGGCCAACCAATATAATAATATTGGCGGATTTATGGGTGGAAACAGCTATTATTGGAGTTCCAGTGAAGAAAATCTAGCGGATGTTTGGACCCAAATTGAAGGTAATGGTGGCCAGATTGCAGTAGATAAATTATATGCAAATCCAGTAAGAGCAATACGTTCCTTTTAAATTGAATATCTTCTTAGAATTTCATATATAAAATAAAATGATTAGAGTTCTTTTTACTACTTTTCTATACACAATAGTTTTTTCTGTAAAAGCCCAAATCGGAATTGGCACAGATAATCCCCATCCTTCTGCAAAAATGGATGTCACATCTACAAATAAAGGATTTCTGCCACCCAGAATGACTGGTGTCCAGCGGAATGCCATCTTAAATCCCAGTTCTGGGCTAATTGTTTGGTGTTTAAATTGTGGGCCTTCAGGCGAAATCGAAGTTTTTAACGGAACAAGGTGGACTAATGTTGTTGGAACTTCAAGTTTGGCTTATGCTTTACCAACCATAACAACAACAACTTTGACTGAGATTACATTATCATCAGCTGTTAGTGGCGGTTCAGTTACTTCGGATGGAGGTGGCACTATAGTATCTAAGGGGGTTTGCTGGAGCAGCAGTCATAATAATCCTACGATTGATGACCGTAAGACTTCTGATGGCACCGGAATGGATAGTTACACGAGCAGCCTTTCGGGATTAGATGCGGAAACTACCTATTATGCGAGGGCTTATGCCACCAATAGTGCCGGCACATCTTATGGTGATGAACAAACTTTTACAACTCAGAAAATTAGTTTGACAGATGGATTAATTGCCTCTTATCCGTTTAATGGGAATGCAAATGATGAAAGCGGTAATAATTATAATGGAACAGTCTATGGAGCAACCTTATCCGAGGATCGTTTTGGGAATGCTAATTCTGCATATCATTTCGATGGTTCATCCTATATTTTGGCGGAGAATACATCTTCTCCACTTGATCAAAATCCGAGAACATTGTCATTTTGGTTCAAATCAAATGTTGTTGATAATCCTGCAAATAGAGATATAATAAATTTGGGTATGGCTGGCACCTCTCAACGATTTGGTTTCACTATGTATAACGGGCTGCCATTTTTCTGCGGTCAAAATAATGATTTTTTTGGAACAGGATATCTTGGAGATAATAACTGGCATAATATAGTTATAACTTATGATGGTATTACTGTATCCATGTATGTTGATAAAGTCTTAAATTCCAGTGGTCAAAAATCATTAAATACAGTTGGAGAGAATATAGTAATTGGTCGTTCTCCGATGGATCATGGTGCACCTACATCTTTTGAAGGTAGCATAGACGATATATCGGTCTGGAATAGAGTTTTGACTGGAGCGGAGATAACTTCAGGTTATGTTTCACCGGCTGTTTTAACAACAAATTCTGTCACTTCGATTACCTCTTCAAATGCGTCATGTGGTGGTAATATTAATTCGGACGGAGGTAGCACTATATCAGCAAGGGGAGTTTGCTGGAGCACGGCTCAGAATCCGACAATTGCTGACCGTAAGACTTCAGATGGCACCGGAATCGGTAGTTACACGAGCAGCCTTTCGGGATTAGATGCGGAAACTACCTATTATGCGAGGGCTTATGCCACCAATAGTGCCGGCACATCTTATGGTGGTGAACAAACTTTTACAACTCAGAAAATTAATTTGACAGATGGATTAATTGCCTCTTATCCGTTTAATGGGAATGCAAATGATGAAAGCGGTAACGGGAATAATGGAGTCGTATCCAATGCAGTATTGTCCGCTGACAGGTTTGGCGTTCAAAATTCTGCTTATCTTTTTAATGGCTCATCTTCGGAAATTATTATTCCTAATGTTGCTCAATCTGGAAACGGGTCTAGAACAATTATTTTCTGGATCAATACCTTAAGTGATAGTCAGTGCATATTATCTACTGGAAATCCTGGTGCTAGTGAAACTTTTAATTTAGAGATTGGCTATGATGGAACTAATGGTAGAATTGGAGTAATGGGATATTTTGATGATTTTTATCCAAGTTCGGGTAAGCAGGTTAATGATGGAAAATGGCACATGATAGCATGCACTTATGATGGTTCAATATTGAAGACTTATGCGGATGGAGTGCTGGATAATTGGATAACTATTGGATATAGCACTAGTCATCAGAATAACATTATTGGAAGATCAAATCATATTGGAGCAGAAAGATATTTTAATGGCCTAATTGATGATATTTCAATTTATACCAGAGCTTTAAGAGAACAAGAAATAGCAAATATTTTTAATTCGACGGCTTGTATTACAACAATTCCTATCTCTTCGATTTCATTTATTTCTGCTACAAGTGGAGGAAATATCTTATCTGATGGGGGTAATTCGATTATAACCAGAGGAGTTTGCTGGAGTACGGGTCAGAATCCTACAATTAATGGTAACAAGACATCTGATGGCGCGGGAACTGGAATTTTTGCAAGTTCAATTACAGGATTAACACCCGGAACGCTGTATTACCTTAGAGCCTATGCAACTAATAGTTCTGGCACTTTTTATGGGAATGAAGTATCTTTTACGACTCAAGAAATTAATTTAATGAATGGATTAATAGCCTCTTATCCGTTTAATGGAAATGCAAATGATGGTAGTGGTAATAATTACAATGGAACAGTCTATGGGGCAACTTTGTCAGAGGATCGCTTTGGCAATGGTAATTCTTCCTATCATTTTGATGGAAATTCCTATATTGATTTGGGCAATATCACCACTTTGGGGCTAACAAATTTAAGCGTTATTTCCATAAGTTTTTGGTCTCTTGAAACGTCTGGAAATATAATATCAAAATACATTAATTTTTCTATTCCCGATTGTAGTTTCTATATTGGTAAGTCAGCCACAAGCATTGGCTTTTCCGGAGATGGGACTAACAGAGTTAACACTCCAATTTCGGATAATACATGGACTCATTATGTATTTATCGGAGCTTCAGGAATGGACAATTGCAAAATTTACAGAAATGGCACTTTAATTGCGTCAGGAACATTGAATGTAAACAGTACAATACCTTCCACAAATGTCATGTTAGGAAGGGTTGCCGACTCATTTTATCCAGGTTATTTGACTGGGACAATAGATGACATCTACATATTTAATCGTGTTTTAAGTCAGGATCAAATAAATTATTTGTTTACACATTGAAGTCTAATACTTTGTATAAAAAGCATAAAATGAGAAATTGCCTAATTTTAATCCTGTTAACACTTACTTTAAACTTACATGCACAAGTTGGTGTTGGTATAGATGTGCCCAATCCCTCAGCGATGTTGCATATTAATTCCACAACACAAGGGTTTTTGCCTCCAAGAATGACTGCTGCCCAGCGTGATGCGATTACGGGTCCTGCAGCAGGATTGGTAATCTGGTGCAATAATGTGGGGAAATCAGGTGAGATTGAAGTCTACAACGGAACTAAATGGACAAACTTGATTGGAAGTGATATTGCTTTAATCCCAGGATTACCAACAATAACGACAATAGCAGCATCTTCCATTACTGCCTTTTCTGCCTCCAGCGGTGGTACTATAACATTTGATGGCTATTCACAAATAAATGTAAAAGGTGTTTGTTGGAGCACAAGTCAGAATCCAACAACGGCAGACTCAAAAACATCCAATGGTACTGGAAGTGATGCATTTATTGGAAATTTATCGGGACTATTGACTAACACCACCTATTACGTGCGTGCCTATGCTACAAACGCCAAAGGAACCGGATATGGCAATCAACTTTCCTTTACAACAAACTCAATAGACGTTACAACCGGGCTGGAGCTTTGGTATCCATTCACCGGAAGTGCAAATGATATGAGTAGTAAAGGGAATAACGGAACGATACATGGTCCAATTCTTACAGCCGATCGATTTGGGAATCCAAATAGTGCCTATAGTTTTAATGGGACAAGCGATTATATTGAGATCAATAATGTATCCTTACCCTCCGGGAATAGTTCAAGGTCTTTCTCATTTTGGGCTTATATCATTCCCCAGGCCAACCAAAGTTGGAATGCTATTCTTTCGTATGGGAATTCTGCTGCTACATCAGCAGGCACCCAATGTTGCGTTTTAATTACTGTTAATAGCGCTGATATTGATTTTAGAAATTTTGCCGGTTTCAATAATACTATTAGCCCGATATTATCAAATACCTGGAAACATATTGTTATAACATATAATCAAAATAATATAAATGACATTCGAATTTATATTGACGGTATCTTATTGCCAACACAATATCTGAATTATAATAATATCACATCTATTAATACATCCGTATATCCAACGGCTTTAATCGGTAAGTGTACTTTTATTTATCCTTATTATTTTAATGGCAAAATTGATGATCTTCGTGTTTATAGCCGAGTATTAACAAAATCTGAAGTATCCTATTTGTACTCACACTAAACAACCACTATCTTAATAATTTTATATCACGATACCCCAAAAATGGCGGATAAAGATTCTTCGGTTAAAATTCTCAGATTAATTTTTGAGCAGGCAACATATGCACCAATTCTTAAAAAAAACCAAATATTGTATCGACAGGTTTTCGAAAATAACTCCTTACATCTCAATCCGGGATATAAACAAGAATAAATATGCATTCATAGCTTCACCCATTGGACCAGGTAATATTCAAGATCATGGCGAAAGAGAAGTAATGGTAGAATATGAAAATATCCGGACCTTGTCAACGATGGTTGGAGACTGGAATAAATCTGCTAAATTAACATGATCATTGTTTTCTAGTGCCTTAAACGACGTAATGTCGTTATTGGATAGCGAAACAGTAGCCATCACTGACGCATTGTCAGTTTTAGGTCAGGAAATGTAGATTCACAATCAGGAAATGTAGATATACAATCACGAAATGAGATTATAGCCTCGCGAAATGGGTATCCGATGCGGCGAAATGATCATCCATCGTGATGCATAAAGACCATCGGTAAGCGAAATAATCATGCAGTTTAGCGAATAGTAGTTTATAGTTGCACTTCATGTGATATCCCCCTTCTTTTTTATTTTTATTTTTCGTAACTTTTCAAAGAGTTTGGAATATAACTCTATACCGTTCTTCCTATTGGTTTAATCCAGATATTTTTTTCCCGGATTCGTTCATAATTTAAACGGATTCCTTGTCCGGGGAATACTATTTTATTGAATCAGTTCTACACGTTCAGATTTTAAATTCAGGAACTAAAAATTAAAAAACCTGTGATAATTTTAAAATGGACAAAATTCAAATAAACAAATCGCGAATGTATGGTGCTGTTGATATGGTGCTGGACAATCACTCCACAAATTTTTCCGAATTTAGTGGACTTGTGCAGGCTCATCAGCAACTCAAGAGAGGGCAGGAGCAGATTGGACATTACAGGCAGATTCAGGAGGCCAATATTACCGGTTTGACAAAAACCAAGGTAATTCTGCGTAATGAGATGGTTAGTTCCATCCTTCGGTTTTCAACCGCGTTAAGAGCTTATGCAAATTCGGTAAAGAATGAGGAGTTGAAGTCAAAAGCCAAATATGGGCTCTCAGGCTTGAAAAAATCAGCGGATTCGATTTTAGTTGATATCGGAACTTTAATTTTGGGTCTTGCCAAACCTTTGCAAGGTGAATTGGCCAGCTTTATAATTGGTGAGAATGAGTTTAACGACCTGGAGCGTCTGATTGCCTCATTTAAACTTGCAATTCCGCAACATCGGGCTGCAGCTTCGGTTTTGAAAAATTCGACGATGAATATCAGCGAAGTATTTACTGCTCAGGATAGGTTATTAAAAGAGGATATAGATGTGCTGATGCTCCTTATACGCAACTCACAACCCGATTTTTATGAGGCCTATAAGAATGCGCGTAATATTGTCGATTATGTTGGGCGGCGCAAGGTAAAAACGGAGATGCCTCTGGCTGGCTGAATGAGCCTATAAACCGGTAAAGGATTCCATTGGGCAAGGAGGATGGAACCCTTTTTGATTGTAAATAAGGTTAATAAGGTTTTGGGATGGGGGCGGGGGATTGATTTACCCGAGCTACTAAGGTTAAAGAAGGGAAATAAGGTTTTTGGAAATAAGGTTTTTTCCAATTACATGATTTCATAATCACCCATTTTAAATGCGCTTCAAAACCTTATTTTTTGTTCCTATCCTACTAAGGTTAAAGAAGGGAAATAAGGCTTTAGGGAATAAGGTTTTTCCCAATTCCATAATCTTAATTTTCCTTTTTTAATGATTTTAAAAACCTTATTTTTTTATTTTTAACCTTAGTAGGCCAGGATAATTCACAGAT
>CANJNY010000153.1 GCA_947475715.1 Prolixibacteraceae bacterium | reverse complement strand
ATGGTGACCCATATATAAAAAACCGCAAGGGTATTTTTGAGTACATCCTTGGCGGTTCTGTAGACACGAAATTGCTTGAAGTACGGGTCTTTGACGAAGCAACCAAGAAATCAGTTTACGCCACGCAGACAGCTGAAGCTGAAACCAAAAAAGAATCAAACTGCCCGCTTTGTTCCCTTGGTCATGATGCCAACAGGGGCAAGATTTGGAAATTGGCTGAGATGGACGCCGACCATGTAGCAGCTTGGAGCAAGGGAGGCGCAACAGCGCTCAAAAATTGCCAAATGCTGTGTAAGACCCATAATCGGGCAAAGGGGAATAGGTAGAAAATAGGACGATAAAAAGTTCAGCATAAACGCGATAAAAGAGAATCCGGTTTGAGCCGGATTTTTGCGTTTTATACAGGTTTTCCTGCAGCATGGTAACGAAAATGGCGCAAAAACGGCGCAACGCCAAAAAACAAGGGTCAGACCTTTCGATCTAACCCTTTGATTTTCAATCCGTCGGGGTGACAAGATTTGAACTTGCGACCCCTCGCCCCCCAGACGAGTACGCTACCAGGCTGCGCTACACCCCGAATTACCTGCTTTAGTTTATTGTGGTGCAAAATTAATATTTTTTCCTTTAATAACGAATAAAGAAAGGCTTCGCGTGGAGAATTTAGGATTTTTCAGCGTCGCTTTATTTTATTGAATCGTTTATTCCTGATCCTGTATGAAAATTTATATTTTATGATTCGATACCAATTAGTAGATTGGTATCCCCTAATTTTGATACGCTATGAGCTTATTTGATACGATCCTGAGATGCTTAATGGTGTTATTTGTAATTTTAATTTCAATCAGAACCAGGGATGTATTTCTGAATAAATTAATACAAATAATTTTGTATTAATAGAACAATGAAACAAACCCATCAGAAGAATGGTATGATTAATAAAAGAATTCTTCAGAGTGACTTTATGGCCAGACTGACGCTTTTGTCGGATAAAAATTTGATCCCTCAGGCGCAGAGTTTTGCCGTTTCGTATGCCCGATATTTCAACTTCTCCGATTCTGAGCTTCAAAAAATCGAACTGATCACAGAAGAGGCAATTTTGAACATCATCCAGAATGCCTTCGACGAAGAGGAGGCTGGCACGATTGATATAAAAATCATTTATCAGCCGGGAAAGTTCATTATCTCAAGATGCAATATCTTAATCATGTGAGGGTTGACCCTTCAAAGATCCAGATCGCATCGGATCTTGGTAAGGAATTACTCACCGAAATAATGAAAAGTTATGTATAACCATTTTTAAGTAAAAATGGTTATACAATAATCAGCTGGAGAATCCTGAAATAATGAGTTGTTTTTTATACAAAAGCCAGTCTTTTTTTAATCTCTTAACTGTTTAATGTGAAAAAAGAAATATCCTTATTTAGAGCTTCTGCTTGTGCTGCAAGTTCTTCTGAGCTTATAGCCAATTGTCCTGCCGAGGTGGTATTAGCCTCCGTTACACTATTTAATTGTTGAATTGCACTATTTATTTGAACTGTGCCAGTGTTCTGTTCCAAACAGGCTGAAGAGATTTCCAGCACTAATTGTGAAGTTTTTTGGACTTCGGGAACAATTTCAGTTAACAATTTTCCGGAATAGAATGCTGTTTTTAAATTTTCATCAATTACTTCTTCAATAACTTTAGCTGCATTTTTGGCGTTTTCAGCTAATGTCCTAAACTCTTGTACTACAACAGCAAAACCTTTACCATGTTCACCAGCCAGATCTGCTTCAATGCCAGCCTTTATTGCAAGCTGATCGGTTTGATTGGCTATTTGTATCATAATAAATAATTTATCGGCAATTTGATTCATGGCATCAATGGAATCTTTAAATGCACTATTTGCTTTAAGCATACCTTGTGTTGCTTTTATTGCAACTTGTTCTGTAATTTTTGCATTATCGGAATTCTGATTTATACTTGCAATCATCTCTTTAATTGATGCCGTTACTTGCTCTGCTGAGCTGGTTTGTTCATTCGACCCCTGCGCAATGGATTGAGCCAATGAAGCAATTTGGGTACTGGCAGCTGCTACGTTACTTGCACCTTTTCGAATATCTGAAACAATTTCGCGTATTTTTTTTATCATGTTGTCGAAAGAACCCGATAATTCGCCTATTTCATCTTCCCGTATTGTGCTAATTTCAACATCTAATTGGCCCTCTGCAACTGTTTTTGTTAATGCGATTAAATCAAATAGCGGTTTTAAGCTAATTTTTAAGACATACAAAATAACAACTGTACCTATAATTATTAATAATAGACCGATTAATAATTGAATAAGCATCTGAATATTTGCATTATATGTGATTTCGCTGGATGGAATTGAAATCCGTACCTGCCATGGTGTTGTGGTTTTTCCAATTGTTATAGGAATACGAACTTCCAGAAAATCGTTTATCCTGGATATTTGTTTCTTCCCCTCTTTTATTATGTTTATTTGATTGGCTGCATCGGTATAAAAATTATTAATTTTTTTTCCAACCTGTTCAGGATTTAATGTATTGGCGGCATAAGTTCCATTATTTGAAATAATTGAAATATATGTTTTGCCTTCAATGATCTCTTTTTTTGCATTTTCTACCAGGTTTTGCAAAAAATCAATTGTTACGTCTATGCCTGCAATGCCATAAAACTCATTCCTGATTTTAATTGGTGTTACAAATGAACACATTAAAACATCTTTACCATTAACCGGATAAAGATATGGGTCTATAAGTGCTTCATTTTTAGTGTTTTTGGGTATTTGATAATAGTCACCAGGTCCAGGTTTCGTATAATCGGTTAAGGGTTCTAAAACAAATTCCTTTTTCTGATTTAATGTCCAATATGGAATAAAGCGGCCAGTGCTATCGTGTCCTGCTTTATTTATAAATTCATTGTCTTTTTTATCAAAAGTATTTGGTTCCCAAAGTGTATAACTTCCAAAAAACAATGAATTACTTTGTAACTGTTCTTTTAAAAATTCATTAATTCCTTCTCTATCCAGCTTTAAGGTTTTATCTTTTTTTAAGGAAGCGAACAAATTGGACATTGTATTTGAGGCGTCCATAGCAATTTCCAACTCACCTTCAATTTTTTGACTATATTTTTCTGCAGCCAAAACAACTTCATTTTCAGCTGCATTTATGGCTGCATTTCTACTGTTTATTGAGGAATAAGCTGTAAGTATCAGAACTGTTGAACAAATACCTATACCACAAATCAATCCGATTTTTGTTTTTAAAGATTTCCTTCTCATTGGAATAAATTAAGTTATGAATTTATAAAATTTGGTCTTTAGTTTTCTTCTATTTCATTTTTTAGGTTCTACCGCAGGTTTGATCTTATTAACCCATAACATCCTGATTTTGTTCATTAAGTATAATAATAATTTTAATAATAAACACCGCAAAACAATTTAAGCTGTGATTTATCTTGAAATGGTATAAGTGTAAACTACTGATATTGCTCATAATTATGAAATCATTTGGTAAAAGAATTGAGATAATAGATAGTTTTTTACAAATTATTTCGGCAAAAATTATCGGGGATGGAATATCATAAACCGAAGTTATTCCCCTATTCGTTTAAACAATTGCGTTAGAATCATGTTTTACTTTCGGTGAGGTAATACTTTCGTAAATCAAAAAAACAGAATTATTTCATACCGGTAATTATTGCTAAAGTGGAAATTTGATTAACTTTGAAATTATAATAAAAAAAATCCTGAATGGAATTATTTAAAGCTATGAATATTACTGATAATCAACCAGTAAATAGTAAAATCGAAGGGGAAGCTGAACATGTTAAATGTTTGATTATTGGTTCCGGACCTGCCGGCTTTACCGCAGCGATCTATGCCGCGCGGGCAAATCTTAGTCCTGTCATGTACGAAGGTTTGCAACCGGGAGGACAGTTGACAACAACCACTGAAGTAGAGAACTTCCCGGGCTACCCTCAGGGGATTACAGGCCCAGAAATGATGGAGGACCTCAAGAAACAGGCTGAACGGTTTGGAACAGATGTACGTTGGGGACTTGCAACAGCTGCCGATTTGAGTGGTGGTGTGCATAAAATTACGATCGACAGCGTTAAAACCATTACCGCAGATACCGTTATTATTGCAACTGGTGCCACAGCCATGTACCTCGGAATCCCCGATGAGACGAAATATGCCGGTTCAGGTGTTTCTGCCTGTGCCACCTGTGACGGATTCTTCTACAGGGGTAAGGATGTTGCCGTAGTAGGAGGGGGGGATACTGCCTGTGAAGAGGCGATTTATCTTGCAGGTTTATGCAGAAAGGTTTATCTTATTGTTCGCCGTGATGTTTTACGAGCATCAAAGGTGATGCAGGATCGTACGATTCGAACACCCAATATTGAAATTTTATGGAAACACCAGACCAAAGGGTTATTCGGCAATGGTGTAGTTGAGGGTGTGAACCTGATTAAGAACAAAGGTGAGGAGGATGAATCGGAAGTAAGTATCAACGTCGACGGTTTTTTCCTGGCTATCGGACATGTGCCTAACTCAGGAATTTTTAAGTCCTATCTTGAGACTGATCAGGTTGGATATATCAAGACTATTGGCGACTCTTCGAGAACAGAGGTGGAAGGGGTGTTTGCCTGTGGTGATGTAATGGATCCTATATACAAACAGGCTGTTACTGCTGCCGGTTCAGGGTGCAAAGCTGCTATTGATGCGGAACGGTACCTTTCTGAAAAACATTAAATTAAATTGTAGAGACGTGGCGCGCCGCGTCTCTACAATTTATATTTTCGTCTCTACAATTTATATTTTCGTCTCTACAATTTATATTTTTATTGAATCTGAGCAAATTTTGAATTGGCATATTTTCCTGATTCGAGATTTTTGCGAACTGCAGAAAAAGCCTGAATGGTATATTCAACATCCTCAATGGTATGGATAGAAGTTGGAATCAGCCTTAATAGCAGCTGACCCTTAGGGATAACGGGATAAACAACAATTGAACAAAAAATATTATAATTCTCGCGCAGATCCATCACAACGTTTGTCCCTTCCGGAACGCTGCCGGAGAGATAAACCGGGGTAACGGGCGAGTTTGTAACGCCAAGATCAAAGTTTTGTTCTTTCAGACCAGCCTGAAGTGCCCGAACGATTTTCCACAGGTTCTCCCTCAGTTGTGGTTCGGTACGGATTAGTTCAAGGCGTTTAAGCAGTCCAATTACCATAGCCATAGGGAGTGACTTGGCAAAGGTCTGGGAACGCATATTGTAGCGCAGGTAGTCGCAAACTTCTTCACTGCCGGCGATAAAGGCACCAATTCCAGCCATTGCCTTCGCAAATGTACCAAAGTATAAATCTATCTGATCCTGAACTCCAAGGTATTCTCCAACTCCCGCGCCAGTATCGCCCATAGTTCCAAAACCGTGAGCATCATCTACCAGTAATCGGAAGTCGAAATCTCTTTTAAATGCAACAATTTCATCCAGTTTACCAAGGTCGCCAGCCATACCAAAAACTCCTTCAGTTATAACCAGGATACCACCACCTGTCTTTTGTGTTAATGCGGTGGCATGTTCCAGTTGCTTTTTAAGGCTAACCATATCGTTGTGCAGAAAAACAAACCGTTTCCCCATGTGTAACCGAACTCCGTCAAGAATGCAGGCATGCGCCTCTGCATCGTAAACAATCACATCGTTACGTCCACACACTGCGTCAATTATTGATATCATACCCTGATATCCAAAATTAAGGAGAAATGCATCGGGTTTACTTACAAAACTAGCGAGTTGTCTTTCCAGTTCTTCATGCATACTGGTTTGCCCGGACATCATTCTTGCCCCCATCGGATAAGCAAGGCCATATTGAGCAGCAGCAAGGGCATCTGTTTTTCTCACTTCAGGATGGTTTGCCAGACCACAATAGTTATTAAGACTCCAGTTAAGCACCTCTTTTCCACGGAATTTCATCCGAGATCCGATATCGCCTTCTAATTTAGGAAACGAGAAATAACCATGAGCTTCTTTCTGATATTGACCCAGATTGCCTTTGTCTGTTTTGAATTTTTCAAAAATATCCACGATTGGTATGTTTTTATTTAAAATCTTTGTAAAAGTATACTTTTTTATATTGTCAATGAAATGGATTCGGAATTACTTTTTTAATTTCAGCAGTAGTGAAATAAGGATGAAAATCAAAATAGCAGCAGCAATTCCATAGATATTTAAAGTTAATATAAGTGCCGCAGAGATCCCGAGAAAGATAAAGCGTATTTGATTCTCCTTCCATGAGAAGTTCCGGAATTTGAGGGAGAAAAGCGGCAGTTCAGATACAAGCAGCAGTGACATCCCAATAGTAATGACCAACAGAATCCAGGGCTGAAGGAGTAAAGTGTCAATTGGCTCATTTCTTCCATGTTCCGTTATCAATGCCAATGCACCAATGAAGATTGCATTGGCAGGTGTTGGCAAGCCTATAAATGAGGTTGACTGTCGGGTATCGATATTGAATTTTGCCAGTCTGAGGGCAGAAAAAACAGGGATTAAAAGGGCGGATAAAATAAAGGTTATTTCCCAAAGCGATAACGAAGCGAAATGTTCTGCCTGCACGTTGATTCCAAACAGGGAATATTCCATCATCACCACCATGAGCATACCGGGAGCCAGCCCAAAAGAGATCATATCCGCAAGGGAATCAAGGTCTTTACCGATCGGGGAGTAGGCCTTAAGTATATGGGCAGCCATGCCGTCGAAAAAATCAAATATTGCTGCTGCAAAGATAAAGATGACCGAGACAGTCAATTCTCCCTTGATTGCCATCATTACAGCGATACTGCCTGAAATAATATTTAAACAGGTAATGAAATTAGGAATATGCTTTCGGATCATTGGTAGCGAATATTTTTACAACTCTGCAAGAATGGTCTGACTTCCAATTACATTTTGACACAATTCAACATTTATTTTTGTTCCGATTGGAAGGAACAGGTCAACCCGTGAGCCGAACCGGATAAATCCAAGTTCATTTTGCTGGCTTACTTTTTCCCCTTCTTTTGGGTAGGAGATTATTCTTTTGGCGACTGCTCCTGCAATTTGACGTACCAATACTTCGGTTCCGTTTTCCATTTTGATCACTGTTGTGGCCCGTTCGTTTTCGGTTGAAGATTTTGGCAGATAGGCAGCCATGAAGTTACCACTATGGTGCTTGAAATAGGAGATAATTCCGGGAACAGGAATCCAGTTGATGTGTACGTTATAAACCGACATAAAAACAGAGACCTGCAGACGGCGATCGCCAAAATATTCAGGCTCGTCAGTCTCTTCAATAACAACGATCTGCCCATCACAGGGTGAAATCACCGTTTGAGGATTTAACGTGATTTTTCGATTGGGATAGCGGAAAAACCGCATCACGAAGATCAGAATATAGGTCGTTGCCAGGAATGTAAAGGCTCGAAAATAAAGCTCTTCGGTAAGTCCGACAATAACATTTAGAAACAACCAGATTAAAAAAACGACAGCAATAACCAGAAACCCTTCTTTGTGAATTCTCATAAGTTTAAACAATAGTTATGCAAATCTACGAAAATATTGGTTAGTGAAGAAATTGGAACACAAAATATATCACAGGAGATGCAAGTAGTATGCTGTCAAACCGATCGAGAATGCCTCCATGGCCGGGCATAAACCGACCAGAATCTTTAACTCCAATGCTTCTTTTTATCATTGATTCAACCAGATCGCCCATGGTTCCGGTGAGTGCAACCACGATTGCCATGACTCCTAAAATAACGAAACTATATTCCTTGAAAATATAGGTTAAAATCCATGCCGCAAGAACAGCAGTGAAAACACCTCCCAGAAGTCCTTCCCACGATTTTTTAGGAGAGATCCGCTCGAATAGCCGGTGGCGTCCAAACCTGACCCCAAAAATATAAGCCCCCGTATCGCTTGCCCAAACAAAAATAAAAAGACTAATGAGTAATTCGTAATGGTAACCAAATGCACCTTCGATATCATTAAACGGGAGAAAATTTAGCAATGAAAATGGGATGGAGACATAGATGATGCCAAATGTTGTTAATCCCAGATTTGCGAGCGTATTTTTCTGTTTCCGAAAAAGTGCCAGCACCGGTATCGAATAGATAAACGGCAGAATATAGATGTATGATTTATAGGGTATTGCTTGCTTTGCAATAAAGAAGGATAGTAGGAAAATTGCTGTGCCAACAAATAATCCCGCGTATATTTGGGGTGAATATCCTGCTTCGCGACAGAGTACGTAGAATTCACGCAGTGCGAAGATTGAAAGTACCAGAAATAGTAAGCCAAACGGATATTCCCCAAGAATGATTGCTCCTGTAAGAACAGCTGCAAATAATAGGCCCCAAATGGTACGCGTATGCAACTCTTTCAAGGTCAGTCTTTTTTTAATTGTTGAAGTATTTCCCTGGCCTGTGCTTCATTTTTATCGGTGACATAAACCTCAGCCTCACCCCACATCACGTAGGATGAATCCTTGTGATTTAACACAACAGATTCGATCCCCATATTCTCAAGCATGTCCTTTGCAATAGATACTAGGTATTCATCGCTGCTTGAAAATACACTGGTCCAACCCTTTTCCATTGGAATAAATTTAGTAATTAAACTTCAGGTTCGGTTTCTATAGCTAAAATTGCGGCTTCGACAAATGGCAGCTCTTCATCTTTTTTCTTCCCCCATGGGCGTGCGCCGAAGATTTTCTCAAGATCTTCGGTGAAAATCACTTCGCGTTCAAGGAGTAATTCGGCAAGTTGCTTATGCCCCTCCGAATTCTTGCGTAAAATATCTTTTGCTCTGATAAAAGCGGTATCGATTAATTCTTTAATTTCCGAGTCAATAAGTTCTGCCGTTTTTTCGCTGTAAGGTTTGTTAAAACTGTAATCGCTCTGTCCGGTGGAGTCGTAATAACTTACATTTCCCACTTTTTCAGACATCCCAAAATAGCAAACCATCGAATAAGTCGTTTTGGTTACTTTTTCCAGATCGTTCTGTGCTCCGGTAGAGATTTTATTAAAGATAAGTTCTTCTGCAGCTCTTCCGCCCAGTGTTGCGCATACTTCGTCAAGCATCTGATCACGGGTGGTGATTTGACGTTCTTCAGGAAGGTACCATGCTGCTCCAAGTGCTTTACCACGAGGCACTATGGTGACTTTTACCAATGGATGAGCATGTTCGAGTAACCAGCTTACCGTGGCATGTCCAGCCTCATGATATGCAATTATCGCCTTTTCATCAGCAGTGATAATCTTATTTTTCTTTTCCAATCCCCCTACGATCCGGTCAACTGCATCAAGGAAATCCTGTTTCTCAACTTTGGTTTTTTTATTACGTGCAGCAATAAGAGCTGCCTCGTTGCATACATTAGCGATATCTGCACCTGAGAATCCAGGTGTTTGTTTGGCCAGAAATATAACATTCACATCCTCCGAAAGGGTCAGTGGCCGGAGGTGCACCATAAAGATCTCTTTACGGTCAACAACATCGGGAAGCTCCACATGAATTTGGCGGTCAAATCTTCCTGCACGCATCAAGGCACGGTCAAGGATATCTGCGCGGTTAGTTGCACCAAGGATAATTACTCCGGAATTGGTGTCGAAACCATCCATTTCTGTAAGCAGCTGATTGAGTGTGTTTTCGCGTTCGTCGTTTGATCCCATATTTGGATTTCGTCCCCTTGCACGACCAATGGCATCGATTTCATCTATAAAGACGATACACGGAGCCTTCTCTTTGGCCTGTTTGAACAGGTCACGTACGCGTGATGCACCTACTCCGACGAACATTTCAACGAAGTCGGAACCCGACATGGAGAAAAACGGAACGTCAGCTTCGCCGGCAACAGCCTTGGCTAAAAGTGTTTTTCCTGTTCCCGGAGGGCCTACAAGTAAGGCGCCTTTAGGGATTTTACCTCCCAGCTTGGTGTATCTTTCCGGATTTTTAAGGAATTCTACAATTTCTTCGATCTCCTGTTTTGCCTCAGCTAAACCTGCAACCTCTTTAAAGGTTGTACTAACTCTTGACTCTTTATCAAAAATTTTAGCCTGCGATTTTCCAACATTGAAGATGTTACCACCTCCACCGCCACCTTTGCTCATCCTGCGGAATACCCAGAACCAGACCGCCAGGAGCAGAAGCGGGAAAAATAGCCAACCTAAAAGTTCGCTTAAATAATCATGACGAATTTCATAGGTCAGGGTAACTTTCCCGGTTTCACCGAATTCTGTCAATGCATTTTCAAGGTTTTTCTCGAAAACGTCAACCGATCCGATTGTAAAGTAAAAGTGAGGCCCGATTTTGGCTGGTGCACCAAAATTCTGAGGAAATTTACTTTTGTATTTTTCGTATGCTGCCTCCTTAAGGTAAATATCTGATTGCGTTTTGTTTACTACGACTATTTTTTCTACATCGCCATTTTTTAGCATGGTATTTTTCACTTCCTGCCAGCTTGTCTCAACCGGTGATCCTCCCGAAGTATAATATTGTATTGCAAAAAATGCAATTAATATTACCCCATAAATATAGATTGGGTTAAACTTAGGGGTATTCTTTGACCCGCCTACCGAAGGTTTTTTTGCACCCTTAGGTGTTTTGTCTCCACCATTGTTTGTTGTTTCTTTCTCAGCCATAATATATTAAATGTCAGCATCTATGTTATAAATTCTTCCGTCTGCCCATAAACTTTCCAAATCGTATAATTTTCGGATGGGCTCCTGAAATACATGAACCATTATATTTGTGTAATCGAGCAATATCCATTGTGCCTGGTTATAACCATCACGATGCCCTGCGGGTTCATTTTTCAATTCCTCTACTGTCTCTTCTACCGAGTGGGCTATCGCATCGACATGGGTGTTTGAAGTTCCATGGCAAATAATATAGTGATCGCACTCAGAGTTGTTAAGTGTCTGAAAATCAATTCCAATTATATCAAGTCCTTTCTTTCGTTGAATACCTTCAATAATCGCCTTAACTAAATCAATTGAGCCATTTTGAATGGCGGGATTAACCATATAGAAATTTTAATGTACAAAGATAATTCTTTTGTCCGATTGATAAATAAAGAATCGGTGTGGTTATCTTCTGAAATAAATGTTTTTACTTTGACTTCACAATGTAATCCGAATACAAATTAAAATGATAGGATCAACTTTAATCCGAATTGCACAGACATCGTCAACCAATAATTATGCCGCGAATCAGTTACTGACAAAACGGCTGACTGACGGTATTGTTTTTGTTGCAGACAGTCAGATTGACGGTCGGGGACAGGCTTTGAGTAAGTGGGAGAGTGAATCGGGGAAGAATTTGACATTTAGTATCGTTTTATTTCCAGAATTTTTGGAAATAAGCAGTCAATTTGAGCTCTCCAAGGCAATTTCGTTGGGTGTAGCCGATTACCTGGCATCCCAGACAAATGAAGTGGCGATTAAGTGGCCAAATGATATTTATCTTGGGGATTGTAAAGTTGCCGGAATTTTAATTGAGAATTCGGTAAGAATCAGAACAATCTCCTCGTGCATCGTGGGTATTGGCTTAAATGTTAATCAACAGGTGTTTACCAGTGATGCTCCTAACCCGATATCGTTGTCACAGGTTACAGGAAAAATATATGATCTGGAAGATTTTTTAGCGGAACTGTGCCTGAAAATTGATGGCAGATATCAGCAGCTTCACAGGGGCGATTTTCAGAAAATTGATGCAGATTATAATAATCGGCTTTACCGAAGGGAAATCTGGTCGAAATATTCTGATGAAGATGGTGATTTTGACGGGAAACTTTTAGGTGTGGACCATACCGGGCAACTGCGAATTGAAACCAGATCGGGCAAAGTCAATAATTATCAGTTTAAGGAGGTGGCTTTTAGGATTTAGCCATTTCATTATTAGCTAGATATAGCAACAGGGCTTTAACTTTTTTTAATCAAGTGTTTATTGATCTGATTACTTAAAATTCAGCTAAATAGTTTAATAATCTAACGGCCAAATTATCTGATTGTCTAATT
>CANJNY010000152.1 GCA_947475715.1 Prolixibacteraceae bacterium | reverse complement strand
CACCGATAATCCCAATATCCTATCGTCTGTTAAGCGCATATTTTCAACCTCACAAAAAATCGACTTTTGGGATAATTTAACTCAATCTCAGCAAGAAGAAATTCTACAGGGAATAGAAGAAATTGAAAATGATGAAACGATAAACTATGAACTGTTTATCGCAAAATACAGATAATGAAACGCGATATCAAGCTCTCAAAAAGAGCTGCTAAAAAACTTGGTAGTCTTCTGATTTACCTTGATGAGGAATGGTCGCCCAACGTAAAATACGACTTTATTCAAAATTTTGATAATCGGCAAGCCGCTGAAACTTTTTTTAAAGGGAGGGATTAATGAATTTTCATTACTTAGTAATTATTGCCTGATCTTGTTGTTGAATTTTGTTTTGTAGTTATCTCCGATTGGGATGATTGACTTGCCGATCACGATCCGGTTATTTTGAATCGAGTCGATTTTGGCCAGGGAGATGATAAATGATTTATGAACCCTCACAAACCGGTCATCGGGGAGCAGTTCCTCAAATTTCTTCAGGCTATTCAGCGTGACAATCGTTTTGCCGGTAATATGGACCTTGATATAATCCTTTAATCCCTCGCAATAGAGGATGTCATCAAGATCAATTCGGATTGTGTTATAGCCGGTTTTGACCAGAATAAAATCCAAGTTTGAGTTTTTCTCATGATTTCCAGCGGTATTGCCAGTTAACTCTGTGAATTTGTGAATTTGGTTAGCCTTGTTAACCCCTTTTAGAAGGCGGTCAAAAGTTAACGGTTTCAACAGGAAATCTGTGGCATCGAGGTCGTATCCCGATATTGCATATTTGGGATCGACAGCTGTAAATATGACCAGTGGCCTGTTTCTGAGACTCTTCATGAGTTCTATGCCTGTAATCACAGGCATTTCCACATCCAGAAAAACAAGATCAAGCGGATGGGACTGAATGAACTCAAGGCCTTCGAATGGATTGGTAAAGCATTTCAATAAATTCAGAAATGGTAATCTTCCCACCATCTCTTTCAATATTTCAACGGCAGATTTTTCGTCGTCAATAATTATGCAATTCACACTTCAACGTATTAAATGATTCCTTTGTCAAAGGTAATTAAAAAAGGAAGATGTTTGGTTGTGAAGATGGTTGCGTTGAAGATGGTTAAAACAGTGTGAATTTGATGTAAAAGTAAATTGTTTTTTAAGGCCTTGTCGCTGGCCCCATTTATCGGGGCAACCTTCTCCATCGGGCTGACGGATCATAACTGCTTTGGCGAGCAACTGCTCAAGAGGGTTTCAATGGCTATGCTGTAAAAAAAAGACCATCGGTTTTATCCTGATTGATAAAACCGATGGTCTTTAATGATTACCAGAAGGTGATCTGTTTTATTAGTGTTTTTAAGATTAGTCTCCGACTACTACTGCATCAGCAGGTTTGAATTCCCAAATGTCATTGAAATACGAATTGCCACTTCTTCCGGTAGCAATGAATGCCCTGTTGTTAACTACAATGCTCACTGCATTTTGACGGGCACTGGCTTCAAAGTCTGTTTTCTTTGTCCAGGTGTCCTGAGTGAAATCATATTCCCAACAATCAACCCGAACACCTGAATTATAACCTAAACAAATATAGGCTTTAGATCCCAATATGAATGCTGAGCCATCTGTGCGGGGTATAGTCCATGCCGTATTCACATTTAATTTAGCTTTTGCAGTCCAGACTGCCGTAGATGGGTCATACATCCACATATCGATTAAATTCGATCCGTTGTTTGCTCCGGTTGTAACATAAGCTTTGCCGTTATAGGTAACCGCTACAGCACCCGTACGTCCGTCTCCACCCATGCTGGCAATCTGTGTCCATTTGTCGTTTGCGGGATCATATTGATAAAAATCTCTCATGTAATTATCATTCTCTCCACGACCGGTGCCAATATAACCCAGGTTATTGATGGCGAAAGAGACTGCACCATACCTTGATTTGTCATTCACTGAAGTTTCTGCCGCGAAATCTGCTTTTTGTGTCCATATTTTAGTTGCAGGATCAAATTCCCAGAAATCTTTAAGTCTGGTGATTCCGTTGTAACCACAACCCATGTAGGCTTTTCCGTTAAGTACAAATGTGACTGCACCAATCCTTGGCTGACCTGGAAAATCTGATAATTGGGTCCAGAAATCACGTGTCGTATCCCACATCCAAAAATCTTGCAGATAGGCATTCAGTGCGGTGTTAGTTTGTGCATTATTAAAACCCATTCCCAAATACACTTTGTCCCCGATTACGAATGAAGCCGCATTACCTCTGGGAATTCCCTCAAATGATGATGCTGCTACCCAGTTTCCAACATAGGATGTTGAACTTTTTTTACATCCGAGGAAAAGCACTAGAACTAGCATTACCAAAAATAATTTTTTCATCAATTTAATTTTAATAAATTTCAACTATTTAAATTCGACAATCAGTTTTCTGTTTTGTCCCTTACTAAGCGAGCATTATTGAATTCCAGCTGCCTTTATTTAAACCAGCCTCAAAACTAGGATAGCCGAAAGAGCTTTAAAAACGTAACAGGATAAAAAGGCAAATATAATCGATATAAAGCCTTTATAGATCGACTAAGTTATTTCATTGATTTTTTAAATGTTAATTACTTTGTTTATTATTCTGTAAAGTGTTCTTAATTAGGTTTAAATATATGATTGTGATATTTTTGAATTTTTATTCATCGATTAAATTGTGGTTTTGGTATAATAATTTAGGGTTAAATCAAAACATGAAATACTTTCGCATCAAAAAATATGGAAAGAAGTTTTCGGGTTGTAGCTGGGTTTTTGTTTGCGGCTTCTCTTTTTTCTTGCAATTTCTCCAAAATTGAAGATTTTAGGCTTGGTAAAGATTTTGTTTCTTCTACCTCAGGAGTTGTTTTGATTGATACAATGAGAATAGTGGCTTCGACCGTTCATTTAGATTCAATAGTAACGAGTAAGGTCGGCAGATTATTGGTTGGCGGGAATCAAAATCCAATTACAGGTATTGTTACTTGTTCCCCCTATTTTCAGTTTCATAGCACATCAGTCTCAAGTAGTTTGCCAAAGGATTTAGTATACGATTCTGTCGTTGTAAAATTTAATTATGATGGTTATTTTATTGGGGATACTACCAGGAAGATCTCATTTTTGGTTAAGCCTTTAACTCCTAAAGAGGGTTATAATTCTGATGGGTCTAGGTATAATATTTCGCCATTTAAAACTGGTGCAGATGGAAATTTATACAACACCTCTTCGTTCAATCTTTCTAATGATATTCTCGGTGAAGCTCATCTGTATCCGCGACCTAAAACCAAAAAGAATTTTTATTTCCGTCTTTCTGACACCTTTGGTCAAAATCTCTATGATAAGATTATTAATGATATTGATACAATCCGAGTGTTATCAAAATTTCAGGTTTTTTTGCCTGGCGTTTCGTTTGTTTCTGGTGTAAATCAAAATCAAACTGCTGTAGGTATTGCTCAATCTTCGCTCTCTATTCGGGTTTATTATCATGCCAAAATTAATCCAGCTCCGGTGTATAATCCTATCTTTTTTGAATTTCCTATCGATGGTGCCGGGATCTGGTTTAATCAGATTTTGTATAGTTCACTGGGAAGTTTGTTGGGGACTATAAGTATTGACAATAGCACCCTTTTGGCCAGTACTGAGCTGCCAAGTATCAGTACATACAATCAAACAGTGGTACAGGGAGGCACTGGAATCTATACAAAAATCAGGATTCCCGGTTCGCAATATTTAAAAGGTTATGCAAAAAATGCGGTCCTGATCAGTGCAACTATTCAGTTAACTCCTCAGGTTAATTCTTATAGCCTTTCCAACCCCTTACCTGATACCCTTGCGGTTTATGTCGTCGACCGCAGGAACAACATTACCGGTCAATACTCAAGTGCTCTTGGAAGCAATATTTTTGCACTCAAAGTTGTTCCAACTGAATTCGACAAGGCCCCTTATTATACGTTGGATGCAACATCTTTCTTATCCAATGAATTGTCCTCCCCTGAAATCACTGGTAGTTCTTTAATGCTTGGTACTTTAGGTGCCAAGGCTGGTCAAAATTTAAATTATTTCTCATTTTCACCGAATGCCTTGGGTGGCAATCTGTTTAAAATGAGTGTTTTCGCTTACGTCGATAAGAGTAATTAGGTATTCCTTGTATCATTTAATCTGAATTTACAGATATTGGGATCTTCCATCAAATCAACTATTTATTAATAAAACTTTGGAATGAGACGGTTAACATTAATCATACTATTTACACTGACAGTTTTTGTCTCCTCAGGACAGAATAATACCAATTCCCCCTATTCAATTTTTGGGATCGGAGAGTTGGAAAGTACTGACGGAGGGAGAAATATGGGTATGGGCGGAAGCGGTAATGCCCTACGATCCGATATATATTTGAATTTATCCAATCCTGCTTCGCTGACTTCAATGTCTCCACAAAGTATGGGAGTCGATGCCGGTATAAATTTTAAGTATTCCAATTTCACGAATCAGCAGAATACCGTCAATTTGCTTAATGGAAATATTAGCTGGGCTGCGATGGCCTTTCCGATCAACAGGAGATTAGCCGTGGGTTTTACTTTAAATCCGAAAAGTAATGTCGGTTATACGATCTATAGCACAAAAAGCCTGGATGGCACGCCATATAGTTACCCGGTAACTTACAAAGGGGAAGGAGGCTTAAGCGAAGCCTCATTTTCTTTGGGGGCTCTGGCAACTAAAAAACTCTCATTTGGAGTTCGAACCTCCGTCTTATGGGGAAATATGGTTAAAAACAGCGTTGAAACACCGCCATTGGGCTCCGCAATTACCCGACTGGATAATGTAAATTATATTGGGGCTATCATTAAACCAGGATTCCAATATCATACCAAGCTGAATAGTAATTCTGTTCTGACATTGGGTGGAACGGCAGAACTGAGCAGTTATCTGAATGGATCATCAAATCTGACTATTTCATCCGGATCCGCTATAATCCGCAGCGAAATTAATCGGCAGGATCAACTTAACCTGCCGTTCAAGGGTGGATTGGGCCTTGCATTTGAATTTAAAAGCAAATACCTTTTTACTGCCGATTATAACAGAAGCGATTATAAAAAAGCCTCTGTTAATATGGACTCAAAAGGGTTGGCACTTAATGAAAGTTATCATGTCGGTTTTGAAATCGCTCCCAAATTTGATGCCCAACGTTTAGGATTCACGAAAAGATATCGGATTGGCGCACTTTATCAGACCGGTTATTTAAGTATTTACGGAGTTCAGATTAGTAGCTATGCTGCCACCTGTGGTGTATCGCTTCCGGTAAGGCGTGATCGGAATTCTGTCAACATCGCCCTTGAAATTGGACAACAGGGTTCTCTTAAAAACCAGTTGATTCTGGAGTCTTATGCTAAAGTAAATGTTAGTTTTGCCCTTTGGGAAAGGTGGTTCATCCCACGTAAATACGATTGATGATCTGATTTATTCAATCCGGACGAAGCCCTCATGAATTATATCGAGTTTAAAGATATCATTCATGAGGGCTTTTTGCAGTAACGGATTTCTGCCAATAGTTGATTTCTCTAAATACCCCCTTTTTGCCTGACGAATTCACATCCTGCAATTATCCCTCCATTATTTTAAAACTAACGACAATTAAATCACTTTGGATGGATGATTGGAAATGGGGAAATAAGGTATCTTTTTAATCTGGAAAATAAGTCTGTCTTATTTTTTTTTGTAAGTTGCATCTTATTTCTCCCTGTTTTAGTATAATTATCTTTTTTGTTTATAACTCTACCGATCAATATGATAATTATTCGATAGCATCAATAATCTGCCGGCACATTGATTTACTGATTTTTGTTTTTCTTTGCCAGGCCGGCAAGTAAAAAGAGTTTTTAAAATAATATTTGTCTTCATGAATATATCGATCCTATTTGGAAAACCAGTTTTAATGATTTTGGCAGGAGCTTTATTGCTCTTAATTTTCCTTGGTGCTGCACCCATCCCTTACGTTCGAACAATGGTTGACAAATCGGTCGTCATAACCAATGTTACCGATCCTTCAATACCGGGTAGACTTTCTGTTGTTGTTGGAGATGGATGGAATGTGACTGGTCCGGTTTTAAAACTTCTGAAAGTTGAAAATGGAGCAATTCAAAACCCTTCTAATCCATCCGATATTACCTTTGTGGATTCAAAATCCAATATACTGCGCATTGTTAAGAATGGACCACAAGTGATCACTTGCGATGTTCCGGCGGATAAATTTTCAGTATATGCCGTAGTAGCCCGGGGGAAGGAAGGTTTCAGCAAACCGGTGATTGTCAATGCCGCCAAAGCGGAATGGCTCTCAAAAGCGATAGCTGCCAGCTCCGATACGATTCGTGTGTTCGGCCGCAATCTGGTGAATCTTGATTTTTATCCCGAAAAGAAAAACTTTGACGTTTCAGCAGGATATGGTTCTTACCTTAGAAATACCCCGACAAAGGTTTACCTTGAAACCCCTGGCGGAACTTTTCTCAGTTGCAGGATCGTTAAGTCAAGCGCTTATGATGTTCATTTTATCCTTCCATCCTCGCTGGCAGATGGCCAATACAACGTTTACGCCCATAACGGACTGGGTGGTAAATACGGGTGGAGCCTTCCGGTGGAACTCACGATTCAAAAAAAGAAGAGCTGGTCAACGAAATTATTCAATGTACGCGATTTTGGTGCCAGGGGCGAAATAGTGGCTGATACCAAAGAAAACGGGGGATGGAATAACGATGGTGTCGCAATTCAACAGGCACTGGACGCGGCCGAAGAGAATGGCGGTGGCATTGTCTATTTTCCGGCAGGAAGCTATTATGTCGCTCAAACTTTGGTAATTCCAAAATTCACCGTTCTAAAAGGTGAAAGCAGGGAACGATCGTGGATCTGGTTTCCTGATGCAAAAGACCACGGTTCTGAGGTGGATTATGTTACCGGAGCCGCAATAACCGTTGGCTTCCGGGGTCTGTCGGATTTTACCTTTGAAAATTTAAGTATCCATTCCGTTTATACCAACATCCTTATAGCTGCCCCATTCATCAAAGATAATGCCAATACGTATGCTGATTTGGATTTAAGTCAGCGGGCGGATAACGTGACGATACAAAATTGTAATATTGTTCATGAACCTTATTATCAATATCATCGCCGGCAGGGGGATCCGATGCTTGTCAAGGACCAGGTATTTAATGAAGATGAGCGCGGAATGGAGGCAACCATTGCCATTCATGGCGATAATACCCGGATAATCAACAGCCGTATCCGCGGGGGTGGCATGGCCATTGTTCTGGCTTCATGCCGCTATTCAACCATCGCCAACAATGAACTGATCATCGGTCGTGCCGCAAATGCAATCGCCTCACGCGAATTTGGCTATCCTGAACTTCCCTGTCCGCAAAAGATTATTATTGAAGATAATCTGATCTGGCCAGCAACTCCTACACATCACAGCGGATTGTGGTGCCATGCCGTAACCCGGGATATGTACGTCGCCCGCAATGATCTTCACCTCACATGGGGTTCGGATGCCGAAGGATTACTTTGGCACGGCTGGGGACCCGAAAAGTGTTATGAGGTGGAGTCTGCCGGTGAAAATACCATAACAGCAAAGCATGTTGATAAGATAGAGGCATTAGGCTGGCAATGCATCATCGTGAAAGGTAAAGGAATCGGACAAAAGCGAATTGTAAAACAAATCAACGGGAATACCCTTCTCCTTGACAGACCATGGGACATTATACCTGAAGATGGCTGTAAGATGGATCTGTTGTTTTACCATGTTCATGAAGGGATAACTATTGTCCTGAATAAACTGGCCGATATGGGGGCCGGAATATATTGCTGGGGTGAATCGTGGAACTGGATCGTAGATGGAAATAGTCTGACGCGCTGCGGTGGGGTTATGCTTGAGAAAGTAGCCTATACCCCCGACAGAGCCTGGAGTGGAAATTATTTTGCCCAGATATTGCACAACAAACTGGATCAGGGTCGGTACGACAATAAAATTAATGTAAATGGTACCCATTCGACACGCGGATATTTCGGAACCGGGGGATACCGGGAACACGGAAACGGTACCATCGCTAATCTGGGACATATCTACCGGGATAATTTATTAACCAACGACTGTGCCATTGCATTTTGGGATAAAGTGCTGGATAATTGGAATAAAACACCTTATGGCTCGTATGTTTATACCGGTCCGCTGGTCGATTCCGGAATGGTGGTTGAGGATAACCGCTTTAAAGATTGCAAACTCGGAATTAGTATTGGAGATGCCGTGAGCGGGGTTGAGCGTGGCAATATTTTTCAAAATGTAACCACTAAAATACAACGGACTCAAAAAGCAGACCTGATCAGTGATTATTCATTAAAGTAATTTAGTTCAATTGATCAATTAAAAAGCGAAAAATTATGTATCTCCAAAATATTATGAGCAGACTAAAACGATATTTATATTTTTCATTGTTTCTTCTGGTAAATACCACCGTATCAGCCCAGAATAGCACTGGCTCAAATGAAGATAATCTAATCTGGAACTCCCCATCTGAAAACTCAATGGGCTCGATGCCTGCAGGAAACGGTGATCTGGGGATAAATTTGTGGGTGGAGAAAAATGGTGATTTGCTGTTTTACCTTTCCAAAACAGATGCCTGGAATGAGAATGCCCGATTGTTCAAATTGGGACGTATTCGGCTTTCAATATCCCCCAACCCTTTTGCCGATGGGAACAGTTTTATTCAGGAGTTAAAGCTTAAAGATGGGATCATTCATATTGAGGGGGGAGGTAAAAAAAGTCCTGTTTCGATTGATGTTTGGGTGGATGCCAATAATCCTGTTGTAGAGATGAAAGTGAAAAGTGCCACTCCCGTTGAGGGGAAGATATCGCTTGAGATCTGGCGCGACCATCGCCGAAAGGTCATCAGTAAAAACGAGGTCTACAGTTTTCCTGCCCCAGGTGCTGCTGACCTGTTTATAGAGCCGGATACGATACTTGAATCGGACAATCGGCTCATTTGGGCACACCGGAATACTCGCTCGATCTGGAGTGAAAATCTAAAACTTCAGTCGCTTGATCAATGGACAAAAGATCATGATGATCCTTTGCTTAACCGCACTTTCGGGGGGACGATTATTTCCCGGGATATGAATAAATCGGGTATGCTGGCTTTGCAAACAAAAATGCCGTTGAAGGAATTTACGGTCTCAGTCTTTGCCCTGACTCAACAAACAAAAACGTTACGTGAATGGGAAGATCTCCTCACTACGATTGTAAATAAAACGTGCGAAATCCCCCTCGATAAACGTTTGATTAACCATCGAAATTGGTGGAAGGGCTTCCGGGAACGCAGTTATATCTCTATTTCGACTACTGATACCGCTGAGATTAAAACGGTCAACGCGATCAATCAGGGGTACCGTTTACAGCGTTATATGAATGCCATCGGTGGAAGGGGTGATTCCCCAATCAAGTTTAACGGTTCAATATTTACCGTCGACACCCAAAACCTTCCGGGCAACAATCACGGTTTTGATGCCGACTACCGTCAGTGGGATGGTGCCTACTGGTGGCAAAATACCCGTCTTCCATATTGGTCAATGCTGGCCGCCGGCGACTTTGATCTGATGACCCCCTTGTTTAAGATGTATATGAAGAACCTGTCGCTTCGCAAAATGGCCACCCGCAAATATTATGGTCATGATGGGGCCTTCTTCCCCGAAACCTTCTATTTCTGGGGCACTTATATGGATGAGAATTATGGTCCCAACCGTGAAGGGAAGCCGGAGGGGCTGACCGATAATTTGTATATCCGGCGTTACTGGCAGGGTGGACTTGAACTATCATTGATGATGCTCGAATATTATGGCATGACTCAAAATAAAGCTTTTGCACGCGATACACTTATCCCGTTTGCAACTGAGATACTCACCTTTTTTGATCACCATTGGAAAAGAGATGGCAGTGGAAAAATCAGGTTCGATCCCGCGCAGTCGCTCGAAACATGGTGGAAAGCACTAAACCCTCTCCCTGAAATTGCGGGTATTCGAAATGTGGTCGATAAAATGGCTGAACTCCCCGCTGATTTTATAACCAGTGAGCAGCACAGCCTTTTGGAAAGGCTCAGCACTGACCTGCCACCAATTCCCCTAAGAGAGGTAAATGGGAAAAAGGTGATTGCCCCCGCTGAGCTCTTTTCAGAGCGGCAAAATACTGAAAATCCTGAGCTTTATGCTGTATTTCCTTACCGGATTTTTGGGGTGGGCAAACCGCAACTGGAGGTTGGAATCAATACCTTCAGCGAAAGGGGAGACCGGGGAACCGGGGGATGGGTGCAAAATGCGATCCAGGCTGCATGTCTGGGGTTAACAAACGAAGCTGCAGGATTTGTAGGTTCGAATTTCTCCAATTGGAATAAAAATTACAGGTTTCCTGCAACCTGGGGACCTAATTACGACTGGACCCCTGACCAGGATCATGGCACAGTTGCAATGATCGCCTTGCAGAACATGCTGCTCCAGTCGAATAACGGTACGATTTGGCTGCTTCCTGCCTGGCCTGAAAAATGGAGTGTTGCGTTTAAACTTCATGCTCCCGGAAATTCTATTATCGAAGGAAGGTATTCTGCAGATAAAGGATTGAAAATCGTAAACAAGAATACGCTAAGAACGACGCATATCATTAATTATATGAATGGTTCAGAGCTGCATTAAGTAATTGACCGGATATCTTAAACGATAAAAAAGTCAGTGGAAGTTTTATTATTTTGGCATTGAAAAACACATAAATCTAAATGAATGCGGAAAGCTTTTGAGGTGATTAATCCGGACTTTGATTTAAGTCCACACACAGGAATGTCTAAAACACATTATATCGATTTGGCAAAGTATTTGTTAACCAGGGCTTTTAAATATGTCGATTCGATTGAAACCCCCATTTCCTTTCCCATCGTTCCGGGCAAAACCTATCCCCAGCCCAATGCCCCCGACTGGCGCTACCGGTCAGCCGATTTTGAAGCGCTGGAGCGAACCTTTACCCTGGCTGGTCCGCTAATCCATCTTGATCCTGAAACAACCATCAACAACATCAATCTAAGGGATTATTATTCGTTGCATATTTATAATGCCTTTACCCCGGGACATTCAAATTCACTTCCGCTACCCGAAGATCTGCCGGATTCAAATTACCAGTTCACCTGCGAATTCGGAGGATTGTTTAAAACATTACTGCTCCTTCCTGACACCATTTGGACTCACTATACCGAAAAACAAAAGGAAGAAATGGTCATAACTATTTCAAAATGGGCACATCACCGAACTACCCAGAATAATTGGCGGATCTTCAATATTATTGCACTTTCTTTTCTTAAAAAATATGGTTATGACATCGATGACGACCTGTTAAAGAGTCACTTGCTTTGGGTGGCATCCTATCATTCCGGAAATGGCTGGTATCTTGAACAAACGTATAACTACTACTCCATCAGTCTTTTTATCGTTTATACAACCATTTGGAACCGAACCTTTGGCGATCAGTACTATCCCGAAATTGCCGATGTTATTGAGCAGTCAGCTCAAAAATTAATGGAATCACTCCCTGCCTTTTTTGGCCGTGACGGGTATATCAACATGTGGTCACGAAGTATTTGTTACCGGACCTGGGTTTCCGGGGCATTCCCGGTCGCATTTATGTTGAAGGATACCACTTTATTGGATGCGGGCTGGGCTCGGAGACTTTGTTCCGGTTCGTTGCTCCAGTTTGTTACCCGGGAGGATTTTTACCACAATGGAATTCCTAGTCTGGGATTCTATGGACAGAAAGAGTACATGGTGCAAAACTATAGTTGTTCGGGTAGCCCTTTTCTGATGTTTCTCCCTTTTATTTGTCTGGCATTACCCGATGATTCACCATTTTGGACAGCATGCGAAAACGAAGGGATGTGGGAAACGCTGGGAGCGAAATCAAACAAAATAGTGCTCGAAAGTCCGGGACTTGTGTTGGTTAATCACGGTAAAACCGGAACATCAGAAATAATTCCCGGGAAGGTTTATTACGATGATCCGAATTACTCCAAACTTGCATACAATACCCATTTCCCGTGGGAGGATCATAATCCTCAGGGAGGTACTTCCATGGAATATAGTTTTCGTAGCCTCGACCCTCGTGATGTAAGGGGTGATGATGTAAATTTCTACCTCACCGGAAAGGTGGTTGAAAATGATTCTGAAAAAAACGGGTCATACACAACCTCCCAAAACATGCTTTTTAATGGTGTTCGAAACGAGGTGTTATACCGGCAGGCGATCATGCGTAAACCGCCCAACAAT
>CANJNY010000151.1 GCA_947475715.1 Prolixibacteraceae bacterium | reverse complement strand
TTGGAGTGGTTACGTCCATTCCGTAAAGAGCGAAATCAAGCAGGTGAACGCCCCAATCAGTCATTAAACCACCAGCATAATCCCAAAACCATCGAAAGGTAAAATGGAAGCGATTCCGGTTAAACGGACGGCCAGGTGCAGGCCCTAACCACATATCGTAATCGACTCCTTCAGGTACCGGTTCATTGGCCACAACAGGTATCGAGGGGCACCAACCCTGATATGATGCAACACGAACCAATCTGATTTTTCCCAATTTTCCTGAGCGGATAAAATCGACGGCACTTAACCAATGCGGATCGCTACGTTGCCACTGCCCTACCTGGACTACCGTTTTATGTTTCTGAGCAGCTTTAACCATCAGGTTGCACTCTTCGATCGAGTTCCCCAGCGGTTTCTCGCAATAAACATCCTTTCCTGCCTCGCAGGCAGCAATCATGATCAGACAATGCCAATGATCGGGTGTACCAATAATCACAACATCAACATCTTTATTATCAATAAGTTTTCGCCAGTCTTTGTAAAGATTTGCGGGTTTCTTACCCCGAATTTTTTCAACATCCAGGGCCCGCCTGTTCAGGACACTTTCATCGATATCGCATAAAGCAATACATTCCACCTGAGGATTCTCAAGAAATGCCTTTAAATCAGAGAATCCCATTCCATTACAACCGACAAGCCCAACATTTACTTTGTTACCTGCAGAACAGGAAGCCATGGTACCGGATAATGAGGAGGCAAGAGTTATACCTGCAGCAGCTGTGCCACTGCTCTTTAAAAAAGTTCTACGTGAAGTCATTAGTTAGAATATTTGTTTTCATAAAAATAGAAATTTATTTCATTAAGCGCTTCCCATACAGAGAATAAATTCAGATCGCATGTTTAAATGAGCCCGGACAATCTGGAATTAACGTTTTTTTCAATGGATAACACCCCTGGATTCCGTAAATTTGTATCACTATAGGAATTGAAATAATGGAAACTATTTTAACAAAACAAGATATCCTGAAATTATTTGCCCTTCAATCAGAGCAGATTGAAAAAAGTCGTGCCGAATTTGACAAGCGTTTGGGAGAGCTCGCAGGCACCTGGGGAAAATTTGTGGCCGAAATGGTCCAACCTAAAATTGTTGAGCTTTTTCATACCAGAAATATTCAGATCAATACATCCTTGCAAAATGCCAAAGGGTACATTGGTGACAAAAGGCATTATGAAATTGATTTACTGCTAAAATAAACCCCGAAGGTTTTTGAAACCTTCGGGGTTTATTTATTTATTTTACGACTTCCAAAATCGAATAAATTTCCAGTTCCGGAACAACAACTTTCGAAACTCCATTCTGAAAATTAATATCCAGCGACCTTCCTTCAGGTTGCAAAATAATCCTGGATGGCTTCATGGGTGTATGGATACGAACTGTGAGGTTTTGAAGTGGCGGAATCTCATCAAATCCAATTGCCTTTGAATTGGCATGTTCGCCGGCAATATTCATAAGAGAGACGAGCGTTTTATCTTTAATTTGATTGACAGCCACATGCACCAGATGCGAACCGGATACCTTTACCAATGGATCTGCAAATAACTCGTCGATCCGGTTGGTTATAAAATCCCGCAGTACATGAGATTTAAAATCGAGATAGGTCGATCCCGCATTGAAATAGACTCCGGTGACACTCCCCTTTCCAACCTGATTAACCGAGGCGGCGATTATACTTCCCTTATTGCTGAAATCACTGCTGTTGTAAAAAGTGGAAATTGACTTTGCACCCGGCAATAGTTCCGCCGAAACAACAGACGAGCCAATACCTCCAAGCTTATTGGATGCCTCTATAAATAGCTGGCTGTCTTCAGCCTTAACCAACGATTTTATTCCAAGTTCGTTATCAAATAATTTCGTGGTCTCGGTGCCAATAATTAAAAGTTTACCACCTTCGTTTACGTAAGTATCAAGTTCCTCTTTAAAAGCCGGTTCCATAAAATTAGATTCCGGAATGATGATCAGCGGATATTGATTCATCCTGCCGTGAAGGTGGTGCTCCATAAGAATTTCAACCGGATGCTGACCATCCAAAACCAGATTCAATGTCCCCTGCACCATTGCTGAGGATCCCGAAAAAGGGCGTGTTGTATTTTTTTGGTAATATGCTGTTGGATAAAGCAGGGCAATCTGAGGAATTGCTTTTGCCTTATGAACAAATTGCTGACGCGCCCTGCAGAAGGTTGCGATCTCTGAAAGCATTGCAGCAAGCCATGGCCTCAGGGATAAATCGCGGTTTTGCTGAAAATAAAACTGAACACCGCCCCCCATTGCCATAATCTGGGTAGCTTCCTGTTCCAGCTGAACGGCAGATTTAACATTTAAAGGCATCTTTGCGCCGTTCCACGAAAAGCCCCAGGCCATCAGGTCCCATGGCTTTCCCTGAGGGGCAAGACAACGTGCTTCGAATGCCGAACGGTAAACGCCATTTTGCGGGGTTACGTCTCCCGAAAGATAGTCGACATTGGTATTTACCGGTTCCGGCATCATCGATGAGTAGGACCAGTTACTGGTGATCTGAAATGCAGGATTATAGGCATGGATTGCATCAATATATTTCTTCAGACGATCGCGAAACAACTGACGATTATATTCCATCCATTTGGGATAATTCTCATCGTCAAATTTTTGAGGAATAACGGTAATCCCGGTTTCACTTGTAAAACGTTTCGCCGACTCTGCACCATATTCAGGCTCTACCGCCCAGCAGTCACCGTCAATCCAGGCGCCATCTACACCATAGTCGCTGAGCTCCTTCATCTGAGGGATCAAAATCTGATCGAGGTATGGGCTGAAAAATGAGGTTTTCTCTTTACTCACCTCACCCTTTGCATTAACGACAGCCCAATCGGGATGATCCTTAACCGCTTTGGCGTCCCAAACTCCGGAATAGTGCATAAACAGCGCCACATTGTTCCTGGCAGTAACCTCTCTGAACAGTTTAAGCGGATCTTTTTCAAATCCTTTAACATGATTACCAGCCTTTGTGGGGTAACTTGAAATTCCGGGATGCCCCTTACAGTCGATCTGAATAAAATCAGGCCGCACCTTTGTAAGGAAGGTATCGACCATTTCGGGGGTGAGTGTCTTTCCCGCATCGGTGATATCCTCACTTGCATGCAGGTCGAAATGGATGCCAAAAAAGCAGTCGGCACGTCGTAGTTTTTGAGAAGATTTAGTTGATTGCCCAAATGAATTCCTAGTTGTTAAGGCAAACAAAAGCAGGATAATCAGTTTAAATTGGTTCATAATTAATAGTTTAAACAAAAATAAGAAAACGATAATGAATTTCGCATTATATCAATTTGAATTCATCAGCCATAATAAAGAGTCTCCCACACTTTCCGGTTTTGTGATTATAACGGGAACCTTTAATTGCCACATCATCGGAGGTGCGATCCCTGCTTCCCTGAAACCAGGCCGCGAGCATATCTTTATTTGGCAGTTCTACCAAAGTTGATCCATGACAGTATTGCAGCTGAAATGGAAAAACAGATTCAATTTCAAGGGTGCCATTTGACTTATTCTTCGCTTTTCGCGGAATTGCGCTATTTCCATGAAAAAGAAAAATGAAAAATACAAGCAGGTTTTTTTCATATTATGATGATGATTCAAATTAAAAAATTTAAAAAATTCTCTTTGCTTATAACTTCAAATTCAGAATTAGGATAAGTTGCTGACCAAATCTTTGGTGCACCGATTTTTCGCTGTTTCCATTTAAACTCATAACCAAATAACTTTCCGTCTCGTTCCTCAACCAAATCAATTTCCTGTCTGTTATAAGTACGCCAAAAGTAATTATTAGAAAATATCCGTTTATATTCCTGCTTTTTTAATCGTTCGATAAAGAGAAAGTTCTCCCATAACATCCCAATATCATCTCGTTGATCCAGAGGATTGAAATTATTAATAATTGCATTTCTTATTCCATTATCATAAAAATAATACCTTGCTGTTTTAGTGACTTCACTTCTCAGATTTCGAGAATAACCACTTACTCTTTTAATGACAAAGGTCTTTTCAAGAAGATCAAGATATCTTTCAACACTTTTTTTTGCAATTCCAAGATTATTACTTAGTTCATTTACAGAAACTTCATGTCCTATTTGGAAAGCAATTAGCTTTAACAGATCCGAAAGTTTTGATGGATTCCTGATGTTTTCCATCTCCAAAATATCCTTTAGGAGATAAGAATCTCTTATGGTTAAAAGATATTCAATTTTATCTTCCTTTGATTTTGCATTCAGGACATCAGGATAACCACCATAAATAATCAACTGTTCCAACATTTGTGTAACTTCCATACCACCAAACTGCTGATAAAGCTCCAATACTGAAATAGGATATAAGATACGAATTTTATTTCGCCCGGTCAATGGCTCTCCAATTTTATTGGACAAATCCAACGACGAAGAACCAGTAACAATAACTTTTATATGTGGATGAGTATCAATAAGCAGCTTTAATCCATAGCCGATTTGAGGAATTCGTTGAGCTTCATCGATAAAAATAAGGTCGTAACTTCCCAGAAGGGTCGATATTTTTGAGAGTTCCTGCGACTCAAGCAATGCACGTAACTCCTGATTGTCTCCGGTCCCACTATAAATCTTACCCTTGAAAGAGGAAATCATCGCACGAACCAATTCCGTTTTTCCCACCCGTCTTGGACCATATAGCACAAACACCTTCCCCATCTGGAAAAGAGAATCGCCTATTTCTTCATAAAATCGCTTATACCATTGGCTAATCATCTGAAATATTTCTTATTTGCATACAAAAATAGTGAAATATTTTCAGAAAAATGCGAATTTAGACACTTAATAATCTAAATTCATATTAATTTAGACACTTAAGTTTCCAAATTAGGATTAATTTAGGTACTTAACTTGCCAGATTAACGCAAATATGGACACTTTCTATTTCCAATTGACTAATTTAAAAACAATCCTTGAATAATCTCCCTTTTCGTACAAGACTCCAATCTTGTTTTTAGTGACTGCCACAATATCGGAATAGGCAGTAAAATCCTTTTTATCGGGTCCTGAACTTCCATCAACAAGGTAGCTCTTTGACCAGGTTCGACCTTCGTCGTACGAGATTCGGAGTGTAAGGTTATTCCGGTCGTTTACATCTGCCGCATTGCAAAAAGCGAGGATCTTTGTACCGTTTTGCTCCCCTATTTTCAGGATTGCACCTTCACAAACCGGATCGGGAAGGTTGTGGTCGAAATAGACCGTATCCCAGGTTGCCCCGCCGTTTTTACTTAGCGAAACAATTCGTGCCTTAATATCTCCCTTCTGGTTCCGACTGTTTAATATCAGGCCACCATCCGAAAGTTCAGCGGCACTGCTTTCATTGCTTCCCGGCAAAGGAACCGTTTCACTCAATTTGAATGTTTTTCCATGGTCATCGGTAAAAAAACCGTGCGCAAAGTAATCTTCACTACCTGCTTTGGGATCACCTTCCGAGTGATTGGCCGCAACGTAAATCCGACCTTTAAAGATCGAAGAAGCAAACTGCATGGCATGCCCGGGTGTATTGGCATACGACCTCCACTCTTCCTTAAAATTGTAAGCCGCATTGGTCGCAGGCTGATTTGGTTTATGAACCTGGGGTGTTATATTTACTGGATCGGACCACGAAATACCACCATCAACCGAAGTCTTATAATAAACCTCACGGATTCCTTTTCCTTTTCTTACTTCACCTTCATGGTTGTTTCCTGTATTGTAAAAGAGAAAAATTCTCCCCTGCGGATAAAGGGGATCGAGCAGATCGACCACAGGAGCCGGATTTCCTGCCTGAAGTTTGTCATAATTAGCAACACTGGTCATCTTCCCCCAGGTTTTTCCATGATCGGTACTCCGTTTCAGTACAATATCAATATTCCCAAAATCGTCAGAACCATTAAACCGTCCTTCGGCAAAGGCGAGGATATCGCCATTTGGTGTCTGAATAATTGCAGGAATCCGGTAGGATTTATGACCATCGGTTCCCGAAATAAATACAGAAACTTCAGGTTGCTGAGCCCACAGACTAATAGCCATGACCAGGAGGGGCAGAAGGATAAAAAATCGTATTTTCATAATTCAGAGTGTTATTAATACCTGTTTATTGGCACCTTAAAAATACCATTATTATCGGCTTTGAGCTCTTGTCCATCAATAAAAATAGAGTGCCGATCCTCTATCCGGTTGACCTCAATCTTCAAACGGGTGGAATGAAATCTCAGATCGGCAGAAACTTTATTCGTTCCCGGATAGAGGTTCGGGGCTATAGTCACGTAATCACCCGATACTTTTACGCCCAGCCAATGTCTGACTACAAATGAGATAACTTCGGCTGAGGTCCAGGGGACGATTCCGCAAAAGGGAATCTGACTGCGATTCAGTGGGAGTTCTTCGAACCAGGCGCCGGCATTTCCTCCCTGAATATCGCTGAGCCACTGAAGTGAACGGCGGCTGCGATCCGGCATTCCGGCATCGTGTTGCGCACGGGCAATGAAAGCCGTTCCAAAGGTCCAGGGCCCAGGCTGGTCAAACTGCGAACTGGAGTGGTACCGCTCGTAACCACCCATATTCCAGCGGGCATTCCAGATTGTCTCGAGCTTATCCAGTGAATTTCGCGCTAATGTAGATTGGGGATCAATAATTCCCAGTAAAATTGGAATTGCATAGGTCGCATCCGGATTCAGACGATGGGCAAATTCGGTTTGAATCGGGGCATCAGAGGTATAGGCGTTTGCACGTCCCTGGGTAAGATCGGCAATATCTCCGGCTATATTTCGCCGCTTAACTAAAGCATTATCATCTACTAATGAAAACGATGGATGATGTAACAGGGCATTCAAAAAGCGGTCAGCTTCATTTCTCCAGCCGGCTGCTTTTCCAGGAACCCCCAATTTATCCGAGAGATCGGCTGCATCCCTTAATCCCTGAATCATATAGGTTTGGTAAGCCAGTTCATAACCGTCGCTGAATGTTCGCTCCCAGAACTCTCTGCGGTTATGAACCATTCCTGTAGAATCGCGAAAAACCGGATTGAGCGGCCGCTCAATCAGCATCAAAATTTTCTTTTGGTATCCGGAGAGCAGGGAATTATCACCGGTCCAGTCAGAATAGAGTTTCAGACAATTCATTAAGACACCCATCTGGTCGAATTCTTCACGGTCAGGCTCATCAAATCCACCGGCTATGACCGTTGTTCCTTCTTCAGAGACCAGCTCCGAAAGAATATAGTTGAGCAATCCCTTTGCGCTTTCGAATGATCCGCTGTATATCAATCCCATGGCGACATTTGAACCATCCCTCACCCACTGGTTTCCGTATTCAAATACTCCGGCATCCATGCGCCCGTTCGCTGCTACCATCCCCGGCAGGGCGAAAGAGGCATTTTGAAAAAGTTTGTTTATCAGGGTATCAGTGGTTGAAATTGAAGATAAAGAATTTTGGAAGTTATTTATGCCAACTGCTGATGGGTGTAGGTCCGGAACGGTGATTTTTCGTTCGATGATGATTGTTTCCCCTTTTTTAATGGGGATCGGCTGCGAATCAGGATATCCGTCAATGGCACCGATTCGTAACGTATCGTTCCCTGCCAAATCACTGGCGGTTAGAGATATTTTATGCGAAAATGTTTCAGACGCGTCTGCCACCGAGAGGGTTTCATTAACGAGGACACCCCCCGCCCACCAGCTGAGCTCCACTGCGGGTCTGTTGTTTAGGATAATCCATTTTGAAGCTGAATTATGCCCTAAAGCAGTGAAAGCAACTTCACCAAGAATTACCCTTAGGGCAGTGTGCGAGAAATTCTGCCCCGGAATATAGTTTAAAGCATTCACTTTTCTGGCCGACTGACCCGGATTCCCGGCATCAAACAGCAAATAAGTAAAGGCGGGCAGCGTTCCCGATTTGTCGGCCTGGACAATCATTTTGGCATTCCCGCTCCGTAGAAAGTAATATTCCCTTCCCGCCTTAAATGCGTTCATGTACTCAGTATCATCTTCGGAGGTATTATAAACCTGAAACTCAGAAATGGTTACCCCCTCGAGCGGTGAAGGTTTACCCGGAAAAGAGAGGACATTAAACCGGTTCTCCCCGGTTTTGAAACGCTTAACCACCAGCCGAACCATCCGGCTCTCGACGACCGGAAATTGCTTTGTAAATTTAGTGCCGATGCCGGTACCCATTAAAATAGTTTTCCACTGGTCTCCCAGCAAATATTGAAGTTCAAACATTTCAACATGGGGACTATAAGGTTCAAGAAGCGTCACGGTATTAAATCGTTTGAAACTGCCAAGGTCAACGGTTAATGTTGGAAGGGAATCATTCTCCTGAGCAAGCCAGCGGGTATTTGGATCTTCATCAATGGCATATTCGGGCAGGTATTCAACCCGGTCGCCGAACATGCCCGATGATTTTACAGGTTGGTATCCTGTAAGCGTTTGAAGAGGTGGTAATTCATCAGGATGATCAATGACCTTTTTTAGATCGAGCAAACGGTTTACAAGGTTTTGTGGAATTCTACCGGTGAGATCGGGAGGAACATCGAGAAGGAGATTTGCTCCACGACTGGTGGTCTGCGTGTACCAGTGGTATAGTGTCCGCACCGATTTGGTCACATCTCCCTCCATCCAGAACCAATTTTGGTTGATCGTCTGGCACACTTCCATTGGGATATAATAACTCTTCCCGTCAACCTCTCGGAACGGGTTGTGCCCTTTAACAGGTGGCAGGGTGCGTTCCCCATTGGTGATGTCAGCAGGGAAATTAGCCAAATCCGATCCATCTGTAAAGCCGTTATTGCAGGTTACCAGACAATCGGGCTGATGACGTTTAACAATATGATATAATTCAGCACGTTGTTTCTGTTCCAGAATTGACGGAATATCAATCCAAATTTCAACAAGTCCCTTATAATTGGTCGCCAGTTCAGTAATTTGATCCTTAACCAGCCTGAAATATTCTTCTTTTGTTGATCCAGGTTGGTTATGATCATCCCAGAGACAATAATAGAGGGCAGGTTTTATATCGAATTTCCGGCAGCTGGCCATAAATTGAGCAATAATGTCTTTTCGATAGCCGGCAGAAGCAATATCGTACTCATATTCTTTTCCTTTCCAGCTCACCTTGCTATCCCATAAACAGAACCCACCCGTATGCTTGGCTGTGAGTACCGCATATTTCATCCCGGCATCTTTAGCCGTCCGGATCCATTGATCTACATCCAGCTTTACCGGATTAAAGCTTTGGGCAGCCATTTTGCCATCATCATATTCTGCTTTGGCAAAGGTGTTCATATTGAAATGGATAAACATACCGTATTTCATTTGCTCCCATTGCCGGATATTCTGTTGAGGGGACAATAATTTAGTTTGGCCTGTAAGCAAACCGGGAATAAAAAATATTAAACCCCAAATAATTCGAATTTGAAAACATCTGATGTTCATAATAAGCAGTATTAATTATACCTCCTGGAAGTGCCTTTATTTATTTCAACTCAAATTGTTCAATTTATCGGCATCTGTTTTATAGCCTGTTTTGGGATCTATTTCAAAAACCTTTGATTACATTGTGTGAATGGTTTTATTTCCGTTTTTCGTTGTAAACCATGATTTCAGCAATACCCATGCCGGGTTTCCAATCATTTATCTGCAAACGCACTTTTGTGGAACGAAGTGCACTAAACCGATGAATACGAACAGGTAATTTAATCGGTTGTATCTCAATATTTTTCCATACTTTACCATTCCAGTACTGCAAATTATATGAATCAATATTTGAAACCCTGGCTTCTCCAGGCTTTTCCTGTGTCAATTCAGCTATTCCGATTGCATTGAAAGAGGTCTCCTTATCAAAAATAACTTCAATCCAGGGTTGCTGAATCTGTGGTGCAGGGCTCCAGGCAGAATAAAAATTGTCATCATTGGCAAAGTCAGAGATATTCATATCATCCGACCAGCTCGAATTCATTTTCTTCCCTTTGGCGATATTGGAGGCGATGATGGGTTGTTTGAAAAATGGCAATTTGGCTACCGGACCGCCGTGTTTCCAGATTTTACCAACTTCCTTCAATTCTGTAAGGGCATTTTCATCAATAAGTCCAAATTTGTTGGGAGCCACATTCAGAATAAAGTTACAATGGGCATTATTAAGTGGAATGAGGTTCTCCTCAACAATATATTTTGCCTTTTTCACCGTTTCAGCGGCAGAGGTCTCCTTCCAAAACCAGTTAATATTAATCGGAATTCCGGCCTGGGCTGGGAGCATATTTGTCTCTTTAGATACCTTTTGTCCGGCATTTTGCTCATAATGCTTTACGTCGGTGTAAAACAGTTCATCCGAAGGATATTTTCCGGCATTATGTTCAGTAATCAGGCAATTAGGCTGCAATGATTTGATATGATTGTATATTTCTTCAAAAGATATCTCTTCATAACTTATTCGTGACCAGCCGGCGTCCCACCCGTCAATAACCAGGCAGGTAATTTCGCCATAATTTGTAAAAAGCTCAGTAAGCTGGTCTTTGATAAATTGCGTGTTCTCCTTGCTGATCCATCCCGGTCGGATATTGTGATGCGTATCCAAAATGGAATAATAGAGAAATACTTTAAGCCCTTTTTTCCGGAAAGCATCTACATATTCTTTTACAACATCGCGTTTAAAGGGGGAATTCATAACATTGTAATCGGTTGTTTTGGTAGGCCAGATGCAAAAACCGCTGTGGTGTTTGGTGGTCAGGCAGCCGTAGGTCATTCCCGCTGAAACAGCAGCGTCTGCCCATTGATTACAATTGAGATTAGTCGGATTAAATACTGTCGGGGATAAATTTGGATCTGGCCAATCGGCCTGGCCAAATGTGGGAATATTAAAATGGATAAACATTCCAAACCTAAGGTCGAGGAATTCCTGCTGCAATACTGAGAGTGGTTTGGCAAGGCTTTTATCCGCAGAAAAAGAGATTGTTGAAAAGCCAAGCAGGCAAAGGAGGAGAAAACTGATTCTTAAATTAAATTTCATCGTTGAATAATTTAGTGACGGGGTGACTGTTCGCGACTTAAATAGTCACCCTGCCACCTCAACCACAGATTCGTATTTTCCAAATTCATTAACTAATTCGGCCACCCGTTTTACGCGGTTTTCGAGACCGTCGGGAGGAACCTGATCGGCAACGCCAAGCACATAGCGTGGTTTCCGGATCATAATCGAAAGCAGGTATTTTACATGGCGGTCAAATTCCTCATCACTGACACTCGCCGTAAAGTAAACTCCCGGGATTCCACCCCAAAGGATGCTTTTAGAATCGCTGCAGATTGGTGAAAGATCTTCCCACTTTAAATCACCAACAGGATAAGGAGTCAAGGCCTCAAGGACCGTAAATCCAACCCCGGACTCCTGCTGAATAAGCCCACCGAGGGTCCCGTCGATATGAATGAACGAGTATTTACCTTTTGCTTTGATCTTGCGTGTCCATTCTATCTGGTAATCCTGCATATACAGTTTAAAAAATTCCGGTCCTACCATTTCAGAAGAGAGGTTTTCCGGAATCATGAGTACCTCTGCCGGACTGTCGACTGCCAGTTGAGCTGCCTGATCGAAGGCTATTTTCATCGTATTGAGCAAATCCTGAAATTCGTCAGGCATAGTCAGTGCTGCCATTGTAACTGATACTACGCCAGCTTCAAGCGCCAATAAATGCATAAACGGGCTTTTAGGCAGATAGCAGAGGACGACACCCTGATCGCCAACCTGTTTTAACCGTTGCAGGGCATAGTCATAATCGGGTTCAAAACGGGTATTTGCATAAATAAACTTCATGATCGCAATGTCGTCCTCCGATTTCATAAAGTGCTCAATTGGCCCTTCCGAAAATGAGGTTGGGATATATTCCCAGCATTCACGCACCGATCCAACGGGAGTGACAATCTCTTTATAATGCTTTGTATTTTCGTACCACTCCCTGACTTCACAGTTGTGGAAGATCTGCCTGTATGGGAAATACCCCTGAAGATAAAAACCAACGCCCAATTCGCGGTGCCATTGGATATAAGCATCCGACGCGACAAAACCTTCGGGTTTTAAACCGCGTCTGATAAGTGAATTCGCCCAATAGTCCAGATCGCCGCACCACGGAACCTGGTCGGGCTGTTCACCTTTAAGGATTGTGAGTATTCGTTCTCTGGGGGTCATGGGAGTAATGGTTAAAGGATTAATGGTTAGTGGTTAATTATTTAATGGTTAGTGGTTAATGGGTTAGTGGCAAATAATTTTGACCATTCAGAATTAGTGCAATTAGCATTAACCATTCTTTGATTGCATTCAGCATTAACAATTACTTCATTCAGCATTAGCATAAAACCTCTTTTTCGATATGCTCC
>CANJNY010000150.1 GCA_947475715.1 Prolixibacteraceae bacterium | reverse complement strand
GATGTGCTTGCTTATCCTCGCTTCGTAGCCTCATATGTCGTTTCTGCTTGGTTTATACTGAGCTTGCCGAAGTATCAGTACCGAACTTTGTAGTCTCGCTGCCTTCAGTACATGTCTCACGACAAACCACCTTGCGACTTACTAATACTTCTGAGCGTTACCTCAGTGTATAAGGGACTTTACGAATATGAATATCTATTATTAAGGTATTCGTGAACTTCGTTTCACCCTCTGGAAAAATACACTCGCCGTAAAATCACTTTTGTACCCAAAAATTTGTATTTTCGAAGTTTTTCAAGAGCTTACAACGAGTGCGCGCTGCTTATGCAGGGCGCACACAGCACCTAGCCCTAAGCCGGGGTTTGGTGCCCGCCCGATAGGAAAGTGTATATTTGAACGGCAACACCACGCGACACCTTCGGAGGTATTCTCCCGGCCTAGGGCTAGCTGCGGAACGTTAGCGTCAACCTTAAACAGATGACATAAACATGGACAGACAGATGAATAAAAAAGTAATAGTTGTTATAGGAGCAGGTTCAATCGGACAAGCAATTGCAAGAAGAGTTGGTGCAGGCAAACATATCTTGCTGTCAGACCTTAACCAAACAAACAATGAAGCCGCTGCAAAAACATTAAGCGAAGCAGGGTTTGAAGTAAGCACGACAATAGTTGACATATCTTCAAGAGAATCTATTCATGCACTTGCTGACAAAGCATCTAAAATCGGGAGTATTACAGGACTTATTCATGCTGCTGGTGTTTCTCCTTCACAAGCTTCTCCCGCGACAATTCTGAAAGTAGATTTATATGGAACTGCTGTTATACTTGAAGAGTTTGGAAATGTAATAGCTCAAGACGGAGCAGGTGTTGTTATATCTTCACAGTCAGGACACCGCTTACCTGCATTGACAGTTGAACAAAATAAAGCATTGGCAACAACTCCCGCTGACGAACTTCTTGCTTTGCCTTTTCTTCAACCTAACCAAGTTACAGATACACTTCATGCTTATCAATTATCTAAAAGAGGAAACTCTTTGCGTGTGATGGCAGAAGCAGTGCGTTGGGGAAAGCGTGGTGCAAGAGTGAACACAATTAGCCCTGGTATTATAATTACACCACTTGCAAAAGACGAATTAGCCGGACCTCGTGGTGATGGATATAGAAAAATGATTAACACTTCTGCTGTTGGTCGTGCAGGGACACCAGACGAAGTTGGTAATATTGCAAATTTATTGATGGGACAAGACGGAGCATTTATTACAGGTAGCGACTTCCTTATGGACGGTGGCGTGACAGCAGAATATTGGTATGGTGACACTAAATAACGAAAAGGCAGCCGCTAACAGGCGTTTGGCTCAATGGCGGGTGATGTGGTTAATGAACATTCGTGCTTCGTATCAAGTGCAGTGTTGGCAGACAGTTTTGTGCTCCGAAATCCGCCACTGCGCCAAGCACCAATACGTTATGCGTCAGCATTGAGAAGGGATCTGCAATATCTTAACGAACATACATATCAAGAAATTGCAGAGATTTTAGTACCTTTGAAATATGGAGGACTCAAATAAAATAGAACAGGGTTTTATAATTGACAGACTGACAAATTCAATTCTGAACACAGTTTCAGGTGACAGTTTCCAAACAAAAGTTATTCGATTAGGAAAATCGGATTTGAAACATATCACCAAAAATAAAGGATGGAGCTTCAATTGGAAAGAGGAATATGATGTGATAAAGAAGGAAGTTTACAAACTTACGATCGTTAATAATCCAAATATTATACAAGATCTTTTAAGTGTCACAATTGAACAAGACCATGTTTTTATGGACTTATTGGAAAGCGCACCCTTCAATATTGGTAAACACAAAATATATGAAGGCGTTGTCGGGAATTTAGTAGCTTATGCATGTAAAATATCGTTTCAAAAAGGTTTTAAAGGTTACGTATCATTCACGGCTAAAACGAAACTGATTGACCATTATGAGAAAACCTTAGGTGCTTATCATTTCAAAAACCAGCGTATGATAATTGAAACCGAGGCAGCGAGAATTTTAGTTGAAAAATATTTTAAAATTTAGAATTATGGGCTTAGTGAAAGAACCAGAAGGCGTTGATTTTATAATACAAAGTCCGCCTTTAACCGATAATGAAAGAAAAGAGATAAGCGAATTTATCCGTACCAGAAAAATGCAAAATAAAAGACAAGTTAACCGGATAAATTCCAAAAAGACAGCAAGGACTAATGCCTTAAAAATGCCGAACGCATAACAAACGCTATAGGGCATTTAAATTAGAACATACTACAATGAAAGAATTGAACAAAAAAGGGGAGAACTTTTATCGACTTTGGGAAAAACAAAGAGAAAAGAAATGGTTATTTATTTTTTTACATGGGTCCATTTATTGGGGATTGCCTGTTGCAATTGGCACTTTTCTACTAAGTTCTCATTTTGAAATTGGAAATATGTCGTTTTCCAAATTAATAATTTCAGTAATTGTATTTATGATTGGTGGACTAGGATTTGGCCTTTCACAATTTAAAAGAATAGATAAGATTTATTTGAGCTTAAATGACGATAATGAAATTAAGAGAGGAATTCAAACAATTGAAACCGGAGGAAACTGGAACTATGAAAACCTTATAATAAACAAGGAGGATGATGAAACTCTGAACATTCAGAATCAGTTATTCTGGTTTGAAGAAAAAGATATTACTTCAAAAAAAATTAAGGAATGTTTCAACCTTGTTAATGAAGATTACCAACGATTGAAAAAGAACAGAGATTTTGAGCAATTCATGTCAAACCGTAAGGTTAGAATTCAAATAATGGATAATTCTGACAAAAAAACTCTTTTGATGGAAAAGCAGCTTATTTGAGTAAGGAAAAACGCCCTAAAACAAATGGTATAGGACATGGGAGTTTTGGTGGTTTTTGAGGGTTTGCTGGTCGTAAGAAATTCGGTGTAACTGATAGGAAAGTGCTTCGTAATCACGCACGACCCCATACCATCGACCGTTAGCAACAAGCCTAAAAAAAAACTTGCAATTGACGTATTGAATTATTATATTTGTACGTATTTTAATTCGAGGAATATGGAAACGAAATTAACATTGAGATTAAATGATAATGTTATTGAGAGAGCTAAAAATTATGCTCGTAGTCATAAGATTAGTCTTTCAAAAATGATTGAATCTTATCTTGATAGCATTACTAGACAAAAAGAAGTGGAGAAAAAGATTTTTATTACTCCACTTGTTGAAAGTTTGATCGGAGTGATTGACTTGCCTTCTGACTTTGATTACAAAAAAGACTATCGTGATTATTTAGAAAAAAAGTATAAATGAAAATGATTTTCGTTGACACAAACATTGTGATTGATTTATTATCACGAAGAGAACCATTTTTTGAAGAGTCAGCAATTCTATTCTCACTAGCAGACAAAAAGGAAATTGAATTAGCAGTATCATCGTTAACGATTGCTAATACCAGTTATGCGTTATTAAGACAAATGGACTCAAATAAATCGAAATCAATTTTAAGAAAACTTAGATTGATAGTGAAGATTTTACCAATGAATGATAAAATTGTTGGATTGGCTTTGAATGACGAGACTTTTTCAGATTTTGAGGATGGACTTCAGTATTTTACAGCAATTGAAAACGGACAAGAATTGATTATTACCAGGAATCTTAAAGATTTTAAGAATTCAAAGTTGCCGACAATGACAGCCAGGCAATTTATTGAAACTATTGAATAAGGCCAGTTGCTAACAGCGGATAAGCAAGATTTTTCTGCCGCAGGCGCAACACAGAAAAACCTCGCCTAGCCGCAAACCGTTATAACCAATTGTATTGAGGCACTTGTAAGATTTCAACATTAATGATAGATTTGTACAAAACATTAATATGCAAAGACTAATATCCGATAATATTGAAAGAATCAAATCATTATGCATGACACATAATGTAGATTCGTTGTTTGTTTTTGGTTCGGTCTGCACCGACAGATTTAACGACAAAAGCGATATTGATTTACTAATCTCCTTTAAACCTATGGACTACGGAGATTATGCGGACACATATTTTGATTTAGCTGATAAATTTGAGAATCTATTTCAACGCCCTGTTGACTTAGTTACGGACAAATCTTTGTCTAATCCATATTTTATTAATTCCGTTAACCAAACAAAGACCTTGCTATATGGATAATGAGATTAAAAAATATCTGTTTGATATCCAAGAATCTATAGATTCCATTCAAAAATATCTCGGGGACAAACGTGATTTTAAAGTTTACATGGGAGATAAGATGCTGAGAAGAGCGGTCGAACGAGAGTTTGAAATTATCGGAGAAGCAATGAGTCGGATTGAAAAATTGGATTCAACTATTGAGATCTCGAGTAAACGACAAATTATCAGTATGCGCAATCGAGTGATCCATGGTTACGATAAAATTGATAATGAAATTATCTGGGGAACGATTGTAAGATATTTGCCTACCTTAAAATTAGAGATTGACAATTTACTCGACTGAATAACAACTGGTTATAACATTTAGCAGAATAGCCGAAATCCCGTGCACAAAAAATCCCATTACCGGAAAAGGTTAATGGGATTTTGGTCTATTCTCTGTTCAGCGAAACCTGTTGGAGCGGGCTGGCTCTGTGAGGGTAAAAAGTAAGCTTATTTTTTGTTTTTCGGATTGACCCACCTTTTAGTTTATCGCAGTTTTAAGTCTGATTCGTCACCCGGTTACTCATTTTTACCTTCATTTTTTATCTGTTCTCCATTTTTTTACGGTTCTACGATTTTTCACGGTTCTACGATTTTTCACGATTTTTTTTTGTTTCTGGGCAATGCAGTAGCCTTTCACCATTTTGGTGAACTCCTGACTTAACAGACTTCTATTGCATATCTATCTGATTAATAAAATTGAACGGACTTCCACGGTTACCGGGATACACTTTTTCGATCAGCACCAGTTTGCCCTGGCTACAACTGGGGCAGATGGTTACATCTACACCATATTTTTCCAACATCCGCAGCTGGCAGGGTATTTTTACCGTTGGCGGATGAAGTGGCAATCGCATTTTCTGCAAAATATCGTTTACCCGTTTTTTGCGGTTCGAATTACCCAGGATGCTGTAATGGCGCATCTTCACAAATCCTTTTGGCAGAATGTGCTGCCCGAACCTGCGGATAAATTCACCGGACAGGAGGACCATGAGTTTTACCTTGTTGTGGTCGCTGTAATCCTTGTACTGAAACTTCACAGTCTGGTCGCCAACGTCAAGGATACAATGATTAGATATGGCCACTTTGTGCGCGTAACGCGAAAGGTATTCGACTACCAGCGACACGCTGCCCATGGGCGGTTTGGCATATACAACCCATTGCTTTTCGTACAGTTTTGGTTTGATTTGTCGCCACCACAACTGAATTTCATCCCGATAGCTATCGGGATTAACTTCCCCGTCCAGCACCATCCTGTTTAAATTCCGCAGAAAATACTTTTTAAATAACGGTTCCATCACCGCGTAAGGAAACAGGTATCCCTGATGGGTGTCTTTTTTCAGATTCACCCAGTTCAGTTGTTTGTCAACGCCGCCCCCGCTTACAATGCAATGCACATGCGAGTGGAAACTCAATTGTTGCCCCCAGGCCCCGTTACAAATATGTTACCTTTACTCCATGAATTGGTATTATATCTATGTTTTGTTAAGCTCAAAAGATAACCAGCTTTACACTGGTTACACTTCAGATTTAAAAAACAGAATCAAAATGCATCATGAGGGAAAAGTATTCTCCACAAAATCACGATTGCCTGTAACTTTAATATATTCTGAAGCGTGCCTGAATAAAGATGATGCAATAGCGAGAGAAAAATTTCTAAAATCTGGAATGGGGAAAAGATATTTAAAGAATAGACTTAAAAACTATTTCGAAAATTTGTAACGGGGCAGGTATGCAGCACGGCGCTGATTGATGGCACTGCTCCCAGCCATTGGGGGTCGTTGGAAAGGATAAGCAGGCAATGCAAAGCGCTATCGAACAAGAGCTTGAACAATTTTACTCGGTTCCCCATCACCAGTGCGTTCAATTCGTGTGGCAGGGTGAACACCACATGGAAATATTTCACCGGGAGCAACTCGTTCATACGCGCTTCCATCCACTCCTCCTGCTTTTGCCAGTTACAGGCCGGGCAATGACGGTTACGGCATCCGTGATATTGATAATGCACGTGATGGCATGCGGGATTATCGCATTGAAACCGGTGATAGCCCATTCCCGTTGTCCGGCAATCGCGCAACTTTGCCAATACACTGCCCGTGTAGGGGTTCGTATGGGTTTCAACACCGCCCTGCTGCAACACCTGCTGCAGGGTATGTCCCGTTTTCAAAGCAGAGCCTGGGTTTTAGGGATAATGGCTATTTCATTGACCGGTTTATACAATTCGTCCAGTGGGCTTACCAGCAGGTTTCGTATCGAGCTTTACAAATGGAGGTAAACCGTAGTTATTTTTATATCGCTATGACCCAGCAACTCTTTGATGGTATGAATGTCAATCCCGGCGTCGGGCAAGTGGGTCGCGAAGCTATGGCGGAGGGCATGGACCTTATGCCCTTTTGCAGATAAACCCGCATGTTGGTAGGCCATTGTAACACTGTGCCGGATACTCCGACTGTGAAGAGGATCTCCCATCTTTTGACCTTCAAACAAATAACATTTGGGTTTTTGTTCCTGTGTTCGGTAATAGTTCCGAAGGGTTTCAACCAACTTTCAATAAGTTTCAATACTTCATCTTTGGTCAAATAGTGAGGCAGTTTATACTCCCGTTTGGGGTAAAGCTTCGAAGGCATATCATACGGACGTTTAAGCACATGCCGGAAAAAGAAGGCAACGCTTTGGGCGGTCATTTTGCACTTACTGTACGAAGCGTGGTGAACCGTGCGCAGATAGGCCATGTACTGGATAATATGCCGGTCACTCCACTCATCAGGCGATAGGTCGGGAAAATACCCGCAGAGATAACGGATCTCACGCAGGTAGGCGGTAATAGTACTCCTTGAATTTCCGGCAGTAACCATTGTCAATTTAAGAAGACCGAGAGCTTCAACCGATTGTGAATTAAATTTCTCCATGATTTTTTATTTTTTTTTAATAAATCATGGCGAAGTACGTATATTCGTGGGCAAAAGCTAACCGAAGTGAAACGAAGGGTTTCGCTTGAACAGCAGCTACCCGCAAGCTGGGTTTCGGTGCTCGCGGAAAAGTAAAGCAGGAAAAGTAAAATATTGATGCGTAGATAGTTTAGTGATAAAAAACCCCGCCTGCGTGTAGCCGCGGAACGTTATGCGTCATGCTCGGGCGACACTGCGAACATAAGGCGACACTACAAAGAATAGAACGAACAATCAATAACTTTGAACAAAAAATAATCGCTCGCCAAACGACCTCATTATTGACTTTTAATATTTATTAAATGAAAAAATTACTAACTCCGTTATTATTAATTCCAATATTTCTTTTTGGACAATCAAAAAACGAATCTAAGAATACAAATAAATTACCCACAGATGGAAGAGGAAGTTCTAAAGTAGCTTTCCAGAATAATTCAATTGATGCCATGATTTATGATTTTATGGAAGAAAATCAAATACCCGGACTTACATTGGCTATTGTACAAGCTCCCTATATTCCAAGAGTAGTAGGGTATGGATTATCAGATATAGAAGAAAAGAGACTTGCATCTACAAATACAGTTTTTGCAATAGGGCCAATTTCACAGGCCTATGCAGCAGTAGCTACATTTCAGTTAATAGAAAATGGAAAGTTGTCTTTACAGGATAAAATTTCAAAATACCTTAAAGATATTCCTACAAAATGGGATTCTGTAACGGTCTATCAATTATTGCAACACGCAAGTGGAATCCTGGACTATAGAAATGGAAAAGGGTACAATACGACTATAGCGTATAAAGCAACCGATCTATATGGTATGGTAAAAGATAGTCCTTTGCTTTTCAAATCCGGCACAGATGTAAAGTTAAGTGCCACTAACTTTTTGCTTTTAGCTGAGATAATTGAAAAGGTAAGTGGAATGAGTTATCATGATTTTGTAACGAAGTATCAAATTAATTTTCTGGGATTAAAACATACCATGTTTGAGGAAGACATACCAAACCTGAAACAAGAGGATATTACAAAGCAGGGCGGGCTTCACAAGCAGTTTAAATCAGATGTCCAGTATATTAATCCTACTGAAAATGCAGTAGGTTACAATGGTGGATTGGATCGGATTCCTTTAAATAAATCAGAAGCATTAAAAGGTTTTGGAGATATATGGGCATCAGCGGAAGATGTTAGTTTTTGGGATATAGGATTGGCAGGTTCAACATTAGTTTCGAAACCGGAAAATCGTGGCTTAATATATAAACCAACTAAATTAAATAACGGTAAAATAGTTCCGGCAATGGCGGGATGGCAATTTCCGCATCATAAAGGACTAATGGATATTAAGGGGACAGTTCCCGGATTTTCATCATTTTTAAGTCGCTTCACAGATCCATCGGAGTTAGTTTGTGTAACATTATTGGTGAATAAAGAAGGTGTGGTTTTATCAAATCTGGGACGCAGAATTGCATCAGCTTTTGGAACTGCTTTTCAATCGAGGGCAAACGAAGATGAACTATATGTGTTAGAGAGTGTTCATTCTGTAGAGGAGACTTCAAAAAGATTAGAAGATAATTTAGCAGAGATGAATATACCTGTATATGCAGTATTCGATCATTCAAAAAATGCCAATGAAATAAATATGCAGTTACGACCAACCAAAGTAATTGTTTTTGGGTCACCGGCAATAGGGACTAACCTGATGATAGCTAACCAAAGTATTGCTAACGAATTACCATTAAAAATGACAGTATGGGAAGATGATAAAGGGAGTGTATGGATTTCTTTTCCAAGGATTCCAAAAATGGCAGATAAATATGACTTAAAAGACAATCCAATTGTTAGTAAAATGCAATTTTTAATGGAGAAATTAGCTCTTGATGCAGGGTCAGTATATTAATCTGAATCGGGCGCTGATGCAGCATGGATAATAGCGGAGGGTTTGCGTCCGTTATATATTTCAATGTTAGTGGTTAACTGGACACGAAACAACCTCGTAGTGAGTGTAGCACGAACGCATAATCGAGTAGACTGCCCCGTCAGATAAACTGACGGGGAGAGCCTCACACACCACCGGACCCTTTCACTTCGTTCAGGGCTGGCCAGGCGGGTCTCGTATACGGCGGTTCGTTAAACAATGGGATATTTCGGCTACGCTCAGTAGCCAAATAGCGGCGAACTTTGGTAAGGTGGACTAACTTTGTAATAATGTGTCAGCAACGGTTCGAAACCCCGCTGGGTGAGTCGTGCTACCGTTAAGGTCGTGTTCAGAATCGGGCTTTGTGCAATTGCCCAGCCTCCTTTTCTGCTCCGGCTCCATTGGTAGGCATGATCAAAATCTACTCCAAGTCTGATCAGGTTTTTCCGCTTTCGCTCCGGCTTCTTCCAATCGGTCCAAATGCAGTATCGTATCCGCTTGCGTAACCATCCATCCAGTTCATTGAAATTATTATAAATGCTCGCAAACCTTCACTAACTTGTGAGTCCTCCGCTTTATTCATCGGCTCGTTTCTGTCAATTACTATGGCTTCTGCTGACTTCTTGGTTTATAGAAACCGAATCTATTCCATGACCTCCCCCGGTAAAAGCTTTTTCCTTCATCCAATCCCTGTGGCATCTACGATAAAGCGATGGTTTTATTCTTCGGACATTACAAAGATGTGCTTGCTTATCCTCGCTTCGTAGCCTCATATGTCGTTTCTGCTTGGTTTATACTGAGCTTGCCGAAGTATCAGTACCGAACTTTGTAGTCTCGCTGCCTTCAGTGCATGGGTCACCCTCCCGACGCGTCGGGACCACTTGCTAATACTTTTGAGCGTTACCTCAGTGTATAAGGGACTTTTACCCTGTAGAATAAATGCTTCGCTATTCAACAGGGTGAACCCTCCGGAAAAATACATTCGTCGTAAAATCTCTTTGGCAACCGAAAATTTGTATTTTCGAAGTTTTTCAAGAGCTTACAACGAGTGCGCGCTACTTATGCAGGGCGCACACAAATGGCATGGCTATTAAGGGTTTGAGGAGTTCGCGAGGTTCAAAACCCGCGTCAGCGGTGGGTTTAGGTTAAAAGGTTTGATAATCCGAATTCCCTTACAAGCCATAGCCACAAACGTTAGGGGAATGCCAGGAGTGCTCATCAGCAGTGTGGAATTTGCGGAGAGAGAATTCAGTAGCAGAAAAAGTTATCTTTGTATAAATGACAACTTATTATGGAATTTAAAATATTAACTTCACAACTTCTTGACAATTTCACTAAAAATGTGAATGAATCTCCTTTAGATAAATTAGATAGAATTGAGAAAGTCGAGATACCTGTTGACTATTTCCAATTTTATAAATCAGTTTCGTCGGTATATTCTTCCAAAATTGAGGGAGAAAATATTGATTTTGACAGCTATTTCAAGCATAAATTTCTAAACGTCAAATTTAGACCCGACTATACCCGAAAAGCTGACGATTTATATGCTGCATATGATTTTATAGACAACCATGAATTAAATCTTAAAAACGTTCAAAAAGCTCATTCAATCCTTAGTTCAAAGCTTCTGCCCAAAAGCCAGCAAGGACTAATCAGAACAAATCCTATGTTTGTAATTAATAGCGACGATAAAATTGAATACGTTGCGGCAGGACCTGAAATTGTGAAAAGAGAAATGGACAAATTATTCGAAGATATTGACTTACTAATTAATAAGGATTTAAATCCATTAGCAGTTTTTTATTACGCTGCATTTATTCATTTGGTGTTTGTTAAGATCCATCCGTTTCAGGATGGAAATGGGAGAACAGCACGATTGATGGAGAAATGGTTTTTAATTGAAAAAATTGGACAAATAGCCACTTCAGTTCAATTAGAAAAGAACTACTTCAATAAGATCAAAAACTATTATTCGAACATAAAAAAACTTGGGTTAGATTACGAAGATTTAGATTATAGTAAAAGTTTAGAATTCCTCTTGATGACAGTAAATGGCATCAATGATTTGAAATAGAAGGCACTAATCCATAATCGAGTAGACTTCCCCGCCAGATAAGCTGACGGGGAGAGCCTCTCACACCACCGGACCCTTTCACTTCGTTCAGGGCTGGCCAGGCGGGTCTCGTATACGGCGGTTCGTTAAACAATGGGATATTTCGGCTACGCTCAGTAACCAAATAAAGGCGAACTTTAGTAATGTGGACTTACTTTGTAATAGTGAGTCAGTAATGACTCGTAGCCCCGCTGGGTGAGTCGTGCCACCGTGATGGTCGTGTTCAGAATTGGGCTTTGTGCAATTGCCCAGCCTCCTTTCCTACTCCGGCTCCATTGGTAGGCATAATCAAAATCTACTCCAAGTCTGATCAGGTTTTTCCGCTTTCGCTCAGGCTTCTTCCAATCGATCCAAATGCAGTATCGTATCCGGCTGCGTAACCATCCATCCAGTTCATTGAACTTATAATAAATGCTCGCAAACCTTCACTAACTTGTGAGTCCTCCGCTTTATTCATCGGCTCGTTTCTGTCAATTATTATGGCTTCTGCTGACTTCTTGGCTTAGCTAAACTCGTAGCTTCCAAGACCTCCCCCGGTAAAAGCTTTTCCCTTCATCCAATTCCTGCGACATCTGCTACAATGCGATGGTTTTATTCTTAGGACGTTACAATGATGTGCTTGCTTATCCTCGCTTCGTAGCCTCATGTGTCGTTTCTGTTCCTCAGTACCGAACTTTGTAGTCTCGCTGCCTTCAGTGCATGTCTCACGACAAACCACCTTGCGACTTACTACTACTTCTGAGCGTTACCTCAGGGTATAAGTGACTTTACGAATATGAATATCTATTATTAAGGTATTCGTGAACTTCGTTTCACCCTCTGGAAAAAATACACTCGCCGTAAAATCACTTTTGTACCCGAAAATTTGTATTTTCTAAGTTTTTCAAGAGCTTATAACGAGTGCGCGCACCTTATGCAGGGCTCACAACAGCGGTTTTAAAAAATTGGGGTTTTATCGCTTAATTTAAAGTTTGTTTTGTACTTTTGACTTTCAGTGTTTAATCAAAAGTTTGGGCTTACAAATCCCCAACTTCTTAACGCCGCGAAACGTTGTGCGGTCAGCTCAAAACCGAAATCAATAAAAAAGCAAAATGAATATAACAATCATAGGAGCCTCGGCTGGAATAGGATTAGAAACAGTAAAAAGAGGATTAAATAGAAATCATTCGATAACGACCCTTTCTCGATCTGAAATTGATATAGAAGAGAAAAAATCGTT
>CANJNY010000149.1 GCA_947475715.1 Prolixibacteraceae bacterium | reverse complement strand
TTATAACGGATTGTCAAATCTTGGGATGGCCGAGGTAAATGCCTCGCTTATCTGGTCGGTGATTTCTGTGGTTTCCTGCTTCGTGGTGGCTTTGATCCTCTTCAGAAAGAAACTTTTTTTCAAACTCTAAACTTAAAAAATTGTGAGATGACAGCCCGAATTTTATTCCTTGTAATCACACTGTTTACAATTATCGCATGCAGCAATAAACGTGGAATCATAGGTAAGGCGGGAGAAATCCATCTTATCCAGCTCGATCCGACCCATAGTCATGCGGCTGCGGCTCAGAGCGAACAATTAAGCTGTCTCGATACAACGGTTTATGTTTATGCCCCAGAGATAAGTGCGGTGTCCACTTATTTTCAGCAGATAAAGGCCTTAAATTCCAGAAAAGAGAATCCAACCAAATGGAATGAACGATCCTACTTTGGAAATGATTATCTCGAAAAAATGGTTCTGGAGAGAAAAGGTAATGTGGTCGTACTGGCTGGAAATAACAGAATCAAAATTGATTATATCGAAAAATCAATTGGTGCCGGAATGAATGTGTTCTCGGACAAACCGATGGTAATTAATGGTGCAGGATTTACCCGGCTGACAAAGGCCTATCAAAAAGCAAGCGAAAAGGGAGTCCTTATGTTTGACATGATGACAGAGCGGTATAGCCTGATCAACAAGATCCAGAAATCTTTGATGCAGGATTCCCTGCTATTCGGTAAACTATTGCCGGGATCCGCAGCCCATCCATCGGTTATGGAGTCAAGTGTTCACCATTTCTACCGCGGAGGCAAGGGAACCCGCCCCGCATGGTATTTTGATGTCATGCAGCAGGGAGAAGGGATTGTCGATGTAACGACCCATCTGATAGACCTTACATTCTGGAAATCTTTTCCCGATAAAGCAATTGATTACCTGAATGAGGTGAAAGTAATAGCGGCGAAACACTGGCCGGTTAAACTTACAAACGCTCAATTTTCTGCGGCTACCTCATTGCCCGCAATACCCTCCTCGCTGAGCAAATACGTTAAAGATTCCATACTCGAGGTTTATGCCAATGGATCTGTTATCTACCAGGTGAAAGGGGTTAATAACATGGTCAATGTTGAATGGCGTCCCGCCACCCCACCGGAAGGAAACGACCTTCGGAACGCATACGCAGAGGGTTCTCTGAGTACAATCCTGATTCAACAGGAATATGGACAAAAACGACCGCTGCTGGTTATCAGGAAGGGGGAGAAAATCTCTGCCAATGATTTTATAACTCAGCTTAAAGTGTCGTTGGCCCGTTTGCAAACACAATACCCCGGAATATCATTCTCAGAGGAGGAAAATTCTGTTCAGATTATTATACCTTCGGGACTGGAAAGCTCCTATGACCAAACGTTCAAAGTATTTGCCGGCTACCTGATTAACAGAGATATGCCACTATGGGAGGTGCCTAATACATTGGCAAAATATTTTATTACAACAACCGCGTTGGAAATGGCACAGGGAAAAGAGTAATTATTTATTTTAAACCTTGATATAAAAATGAAAATAGTCGTACTTGACGGATATACTTTAAACCCCGGCGATCTGAGCTGGAACGGATTAAAAGAATTAGGAGATTTAACGGTTTACGACCGGACTGAAAAAGTCGCTTCTGAAATTATTAAAGCAATCGGAACTGCCGAAATAATCTTCACCAATAAAACACCCCTGTCAGAAGAAGTACTTAAACAAGTACCTTTTGTGAAATATATTGGGGTACTGGCAACCGGCTATAATATTGTAGATACCGTAACTGCAAAAAATCTGGGGATGATCGTAACAAATATCCCGACTTACGGAACTGCCGCCGTGGCTCAGCTGACCTTTGCCCTGATTCTTGAATTATGTCACCATTCGGGAGATCATAATGCAGCTGTCAAAAACGGGGATTGGAGCCGATCTGCCGACTTTTGCTTCTGGAATACGCCACTTATCGAACTTGAAGGTAAAATACTGGGAATCATTGGATTCGGAAGAATCGGTCAGGCAACTGCAAGGATAGCGCAGGCATTTGGAATGACTGTGTTATTTAACAACACCGGAAAGGCTACCGGATTGGAGAGCGATACCTGTAAATACGCAACTTTGGAAGAGCTATTTGCAGAATCTGATTTTATAAGTCTGCATTGTCCTTTGCTCGAAACTACACAGGGGATCATCAATAAAGATAACATCTCAAAGATGAAGGACGGGGCGATGATCATCAATACATCGCGCGGCCCGCTGGTCGTTGAACAAGACCTGGCAGATGCGCTCAATAGTGGAAAAATCGCAGCCGCAGCAGTGGATGTCGTTTCTGTGGAACCGATTTTAGTGGAAAATCCCTTATTGACCGCAAAAAATTGTGTAATCACACCGCATATTGCATGGGCCCCGAAAGAATCCAGAATACGCTTGATGGGAACTGCCGTTGAGAATTTAAGTGCATTCTTAAATGGTTCTCCCCAAAATATTGTAAACAAATAAATTAACGATCTATAAAATGTTATCGCTAAGTGACCTTCTAAAACTAAAACGGTGGAATACTCCAACTATTTACAATGGGTGGGAGCAAATAACCAAAAGAGACCGGACTTCGGGATTCAATCTTGAAGAGACCAGGGATTTTATGCCCGAATTTGGACCCATGATCGGGTATGCCGTAACTGTGACAATACAACCCTCAACTCCCGGATCAAACCCCAATGCATGGGCCGAATACCGTAACTATATTGCCTCAATACCCGGCCCTAAAATTATTGTGATGCAGGATCTGGACAAACCAAATGTGATTGGTTCTTTCTGGGGTGAGGTAAGTGCAAATACCCATAAGACACTGGGCTGCGTAGGTGTAATCGTGGATGGCGCAATCCGTGATCTCGACGAGATGAAAAGCGCAGGCTTTAAAGCACTTGCCCGCCGGTTATGTGTTGGTCATGCTTATGCCACTCCAATCAGCTGGGGAGAGCCGGTAGAGGTATTCGGAACAACAGTAAATCCCGGGGACCTGATTCATGCCGACAAACACGGGTTCTTAATCATTCCTCCCGAGGACCAGCCCCGAATACTTGAGGCTTCGCTCTTTATGGATAATAATGAATGTGATACGGTCATTAAAGCGGCCTTAAACTTTGACGCTACAGATGAGAAAACCGCAAAAGCCAATTCAATGAATTTAGCAGCTAAAGAATTTGGCCAGGCAGCTGTTACTGCCCTGGGCAAGGAAGGAGAATGGAAGTAATGGTAGGACAGGAATTCCGAGACGCACTGCGATCAGGAAAAAATGTATATGGCACAATGATCACTTCAACATCTCCAAAGATGTTTGATGTGACCTTAACTCTTAATCTCGACTATGTATTTTTTTGCGACGAACATGTCGCATATAATCCGGAGACCTTAAGCTGGATGTGCCGGGCTTACAAGGCAGCCGGCATAAATCCGATTGTCAGGATTCTGGAACCCGACCCCTATCTGGCCACAAAGGCTCTGGATGCAGGAGCAGGTGCCATCCTCGTGCCTTACGTCGAAAGAGTTGAAGATGTTTACGATCTGGTCGGAGCGGTGAAATACCGTCCGCTTAAAGGTGAGAAGCTCAAACGACTCCTCTGTGGAAAGGAAAAACCAAGCGCTGAGCTTGAGTCATATCTGAAAAATCACAATAAAAACCATACCCTTTTGCTCAATATTGAAAGTCCTGCCGGTGTTGCCAATATGGAGGAATTCTTCGCTATTCAATCGGTTGATGGACCGGGTGTAGATGGAATTGTCCTGGGCCCTCATGATCTTTCAACCTCATACGATATGCCTGAACGGTATATGAGCAGGGAATTTTTGGAGTTAAGCTGCGGAATTATCAAAAAAGCGAGATCCTGTGGTGTTGCGGCAGGTGGCCATAACGGCTCCCGCGGAACCCTCGATCTTCAGCTGGAATGGGCTAAGGCCGGAGCAAATATACTGATGCACAGTTCCGATATGTTTCATTTTGCCGATAAAATGCAGGATGACATGAACCGGATCAAAGAGTCAAAAGGTGAACAAACCAATAATTTAAGGTCGAATGAAAGTATTTAATCAACTCTTATAACTCTGTGCCATACGCTGTGAAACTCTGTGGTAAAAAAAATGAGGAATTTAATCCTAATCGCTGTAATTTCATTCGTTCTATTTGGATGTACCAACTCCCATTTAATCACGCTGGTTAACGAGGGGACAAGCCAATATTCCATTCTGATTCCTGCCAAAGCGTCGGAACAGGAAACCCGTGCCGCGAATTTGCTTCAAAAATATATTAAACAAATATCAGGCTGCGAACTTTCTATTAAAAATGAGATTACACCTGGAGCCAGAAGTATCTCTATTCACGAAACAGATGGCTTAAAATACGACGGTTATCGACTGAGAAGTTCCGAAGATGGCACCATCACAATCATCGGAGGAAAACGCAAAGGGTGCGTCTATGGCGCCATAACCCTCCTCGAAACGTACCTGGGATGTCATCTCTACAGTCCGGCTTATAAAGTTATCCCATCAAATAAAAACCTCAATATTCCGCTCATCAACCTTGCCGATTCGTCGGTGAACAATTACCGTATTGTCAACTATTTCTCTCCTGCTTACCAGAATGACGAGGACCTGATGGACTGGAACCGCCTGTTCAGCAGCTATATATTTGCTTCACATTCTTTTGACTGGCTGGTACCCTGGGAAACCTGGTACAAAACACATCCGGAATATTACGCGTTGAGAGACGGAAAACGTCTGCCAACACAGCTTTGTCTGACCAATAAAGAGGTTCTGAAAATTGCCATTGAGAAGCTAAGAAAAGAGATGGCAGCCAATCCGAACCAAATCTACTGGTCGGTGGCACAAAATGACTATGGAAACCCCTGTCAATGCGATAACTGTCTTGAAATTGAGAAAAAGGATAAAAGTCAGTCGGGACCAATTATCAATTTTGTGAATCAGATTGCCCGGGAATTTCCGGATAAGATGATCTGCACCTACGCCTACAATTACAGCCAGTCGGCACCTGCCGTTACAAAGCCACTTGATAATGTTCACATCACCCTCTGTTCCATTGAAACCGACCGGAGCAGGCCCATTGCAACGGATACCTCCAAGGCCGGAAAACAATTTGTAAAGGATATCGCCGACTGGGGAAAAATCTGCAACCATATTGCCACCTACGATTATACCATAAACTATCACCATTTTATCTCGCCCCATCCGAACCTTTTTGTACTTCAGCCTAATATTCAGCTTTTTGTAAAGAATAATGTTTTTGATCATTATCAGCAATCGGATATTGCCGAAGGACATGAATTTGTTGAACTGCGGCTTCATCTGATCTCCAGATTGTTGTGGAATCCAAACCTCAATGTATCGGCAACGATGGATGAGTTTCTCAAAGGCTACTATGGCGGTGCAGCACCATGGATCAGAAAATATATCGATGAACTTCAAAAAGACTTAGTCAAATCGGGTGACCGGCTAAATATCTTTGGCCCCCCATCGATACATCAAAAAACCTATCTTACCGCTGAAAACCTCGCAAAATACAGCGGATATTTCGATCAGGCAGAAGCTGTTGCTGAATACAACTCTACTTTCTTGCACCATGTTGAAGTCGCCCGACTGCCAATAAGTTATGCAATTCTTGAGATTGCGAAAACCAACATCGTAGGGCCCCGTGGATGGTGGGATGAGTCAGGAACAGTCAAATCATTAAAAATGGATGCCATCCTGGATAAATTTTATGCCGTGCTGACCCGCGAAAAGATCGGTGTAATGAGCGAACACAATCTGACCCCAAAAGATTATTACGACATGAGCAGGCAGACTGCCGGAAAAGTGTATGTTCAAAACAACCTGGCATTCCGAAAAAAGGTGATCACCAACCCAATGCCAAACTCACTGAATAAATATAACCATGCCGACCTGGCCCTTTTGACCGACGGTGGAATTGGCGATCTCAATAAATCGAAACCAACCTGGATCGGCTGGGAAGAAGAGCATGTCGGGATCCTGCTCGACCTCGGGAATACGGCTAAAGCCACCTCCGTAGAAATGACAACCCTGCTCGACACAAAAACAAGAAGAATATTACATCCTTCACTGATTGAATGCTTTATCTCAGAGAATAAAGATTCAGGATATGTTCCAATCGGCAAAACGGAGCTAAACGGGAACCAGATCGATGAAAAGAACTTCCGGACTTTTACCTTTACAATTCCCGGATCAGCTAAACCTTTCAGATATGTCAAACTTGAAGTTAACGGGAATAAGCTTATGCCACCACCCTACCCTACCGTGGGACAAAAGGCACAAATTTTTATTGGTGAAATCGTAGTAAATAAATAAACCAGATGAGATACATTTTTTCAAAAAGTTTCAATTTTATAATAGCTGTTATTTTCATGACTTTTGTGAATTCTGCATTTGCCCAAACCAAAGTTGAAGGATTACTTTATCTGACAAAAAAGCCGGTTTCTGTTGAAATAAAAGATGGAAAAATCGTTCGGATACAACAGCTAAAAAAATTGTCAGATCAAAGCCACCCTTTCTATATTGCTCCCGGCCTGATCGATAACCAGGTTAATGGTTTCGCAGGCGTCTCCTTTTGTTTTGCTGGTGGCGAGCTTACAAAAGAGGGAATACTCAAAGCAACGCAGGAACTATGGAAGAAAGGGGTAACAACCTATCTGCCTACACTGACTACCAATACGACAGAGGTCCTAAAACATAATTTTGCTTTATTAGCCAACTCGAAGAATGACAAAGAGTTGCATGGGTCTATTGCCGGATTTCACCTCGAAGGTCCGTATATCTCCCCAATTGACGGTTATCGTGGTGCACACCCTTTGAAATATGTTCGCAAACCCGACTGGAATGAATTTATGGAATTCTATGAAGCCTCGGGCAAAAATATAGTAACCATTACTGTCGCTCCTGAACTTGATGGTTCAATGGAGTTTATCCAAAAATGCACTGCACTGGGAATCATTGTTGCAATTGGCCATCACAACGCAACAAAAGCCATTATTGACGAAGCCGTTGAAAATGGCGCCAGGATTACCACCCATCTGGGGAATGGTTGTGCCAATATGATTAACCGGCATGTAAATCCATTATGGCCTCAACTTGCAAACGACAAACTTATGGCAAGCATCATTTGTGACGGATTTCACCTTCGCGATGAAGAGATTACGGTATTCTATAAAGTTAAAGGGCCCGACAAAACAATCATCACCTCCGATGTTACAAGCTTTGCTGCTTTACCTCCCGGAGAATATAAAAATGAAGAGGGTGAAACCATTGAACTTACCAAAGAGGGAATGCTCCGTTTGCCTGTTCAAAACGTCCTTTACGGATCGGCATCCCCGATCACAAAAGGGGTTGCCCATATTATGAAAGTTACGGGTTGCTCACTGGCTGAAGCAATTCGGATGTCAAGCACAAATCCTGCAAAGTTGTATCATTTGAATGACCGCGGAACGATCGAAACAGGAAAGCGTGCCGACCTGATCCTCTTTGAAATCGGGGATTCAGAACTGGTGATCAAAAAAACATACGTGGAGGGAGAATTGGTTTATGCAGCAGAGCAATAAGCACATCCGACCTCTTTCCTAAACTAATGAAGAACAATTTAATAAAGGTTAAAATACATATTGAAGGATGTTGAACCGAATAATTAATCAAAAAGCTAAAAATAAAATAACGATGAAAAAGAGTCTGTTTTTTTTGATTGTAATGGCAAATTTCGTTGTTATTTCAGTCCACGGCCAAAAAGCTCCATCGGGTGATCCGAAAGATTTCAAGGTAAAGAGCTGCCTTCACTCAGTTGGTTACAGTGGGATATGGCGGGGTCAGGCGTTGCTTACGGTTGACCAATTCCTTGTAAAGGCAAAGGAGTTAGGCTTTGACGGTGTTATGCTTGGCACTAAGCGCCCACATGTTTCACTGATTGATTATGACGATGCCGCCCGTAAGAAGCTGCGCGCACGGATTAAAGAGCTGGGGCTTGAATTGGTTTGCCTTGCCGGATATAACGATTTTACCGCCGGGGTTGATAAAGCGGGTGTTCCAAATGTTGAAATACAGGCCATTTATATCGGAGAACTTGCCCGACTGGCCAGCGATCTGGGGACCGATATGGTTCGTATATTTACCGGTTATGAGCGTTCGGGAGTCCCTTTTGACAAACAATATGCAATGGTGGTAGAAGGATTACAAATGGCCGGAAAAATCGCTGCCAGGTATGGAGTTACCCTTGTTGTTCAAAACCATCACGATATCGCCGTTCATCATGATGTGATGCGATGGCTTCTTGACGAGGTAAACCTTCCCAATGTAAAAGCGGCATTCGATTGCTGGGCACCAACAATGCAGGGGTTATCTGCAGAAGAGATTAAAGCAGCAATCCACACAATGAAACCTGATATCCTCCTCACCACCGTTGCCGATTACCAAAAAATGCCACGGTTCAGATACGAATCCGGACAAGTCAATTACGTTGAGGAGATAGCCGAAAACAGAATGGTCCCAACCGGCGAGGGTTTTCTCGATTACAAAACCTTTATTAGTACCTTAAAAGAGATTGGATATCAGGGTTATATTTCCTATGAAATGTGTGCACCTTTAAAAGGTGGCGGTTCTGTTGAAAATCTGGACTATAATGCCCGGGCGTTTCTGAAATACTTAAACCAATTTAAATAATCACTAACGTACTAATTCATCCTTAAAATAGTATCCTTATGACAAAAAGAAGAGAATTTCTCAAAACGAATGCCCTGGCATCTGCCGGTATCGCGATTGGCGGAATGGGGTTCAGTGCAAAATCTTATGGTTCAATTTTAGGTGCCAACGATCGGATCAACATTGCTCTTGTAGGGTTACGGAGCAGAGGAAAAAACCATCTGGATGAATGGTGCGGATTGAAAGACAAGTACAACATAAGGGTGATCTCGCTATGTGATACCGACGAACAATTTTTTGCTGAACGCTCCAAAACAGTTCTGGATAAAACCGGCATAAAACCAACAACCGATTGGGATATGCATAAAATATTTGATAATCCCGATATTCATGCCGTTTCGTTTGCAATCCCCAATCACTGGCATGCGCTCGGAACGATACTCGCCTGTCAGGCCGGCAAACATGTTTATGTTGAAAAACCGGCTTGCCATAACATTTTTGAAGGACGCAAAATGATTGAGGCTGCCACTAAATACAATGTGCGGGTTCAGGTTGGATTTCAGGGACGATCGTATCAAAATGTTCAGGAAGCGATTAAATTCCTGCACGACGGAGGGATAGGCAAGGTTTATATGGCACGCGGATTATGTTACAAACCACGCGACTCATTTGGCATAGCAAAAGACAGTACACCCCCTGCTACCTTAAATTATGACCGCTGGCTCGGACCTGCTCCATGGCGAAAGTACAACGAAAAAAAGAGTCACTACAACTGGCACTGGCATTGGGATACCGGAAACGGTGATAGCGGCAACCAGGGCGTTCATGAATTCGATTTTGCCCGCTGGGGACTGAATAAAAATGAACACCCGGTATCGGTTTATTCAACAGGAGGAATATATGGAATTAATCCCGAGGAGTGCTCTCAGGAAACACCAAATACCCAGTCTTCGGTATTTAAATACAAGGATGGCACCATGCTCGAATTCGAAACCCGAGGACGCTATTTCAACAAGGAAGGAGCTATGGGTATCGGGATCGGAAATGTTTTTTATGGTACCGAAGGATATATGGAAATGCAGGCATGGGAAAGCCGTGGTGGCGAATGGCAGGCTTTTCGTAAAAGAGAAAAGGAACCATTTGCAGGCTCAAAAATAAACGATAAAGTTCATCTTGCCGGTACATTATCCGGTCCCGACAGCACCGAACATTTTTCTAATTTCATTGAAGCGGTGCGGGCAGGAAAAGATGATCTGCTGAATTGCAACATTCAGGAAGGTTTTTATTCCTCGGCACTTCCCCATTTGGCCAATATCTCATACCGCCTCGGCAGCGAGCTGAAGTTTATGCCTGACTATGAGAAATTTGCAGACAATCACGAGGCCGATACCATGTTAAGACGGAATTACCGAAAACCATATATCGTTCCGGATGAAGTATAACGAATGATTTCAGGTCTACATTTTGTATCGGACTACCCGAATATTCTTCTAAATCACAAAACATAACGCACAAAAATAAGATGACAGATCTAAGTCAAAAAATTGGCACCTATCGCTACCGGATACTTGCACTGGTGTTTATGGCTACAACAATCAACTACTTTGACCGGAGTATTATCGGAGTTATGGCACCTACGCTTCAAAAACTTTTTGACTGGACGAATAAGGATTATGCGGCCATCATGGTCTCATTCAAGATTGCCTACGGTATCGGCTTACTTTTTATGGGGGGAGTAATCGATAAATTAGGGACTAAAATTGGTTATACCCTTTCGATCGTAATCTGGAGCATATTCGGAATGTTACACGCAGTAATCAGGCCGGCATTCAGTCTGATCGGATTTATGACAGCCCGCTTCGGACTTGGAATTGGAGAGTCGGGAAACTTTCCGGCAGCAATTAAAACCGTTGCAGAGTGGTTTCCCAAAAAGGACCGGGCTTTTGCCACAGGGATTTTTGATGCCTCAACAAGTGTCGGAGCCATCCTGGCTCCGTTTATAGTAGGAGCAATTGTTACGGCTGAAGGAAAAAACTGGCAGATCCCCTTCCTTTTCACCGGGGTTTTAAGCGCCCTATGGGTATTTTTATGGATCAAAACATATCAAAAACCCGAGGAACATCCAAAATTATCAAAAACAGAATTAGCCTATATCAACAGCGATTCTAGTGAAGAGAACCTCGAAAATATCCCATGGCTCAAACTTCTTCCCAAACGCGAAACTTGGGCATTTGCACTCACCACCATTACCGATGGCGTCTGGTGGTTCTACCTCTTTTGGGGCGCCAAATTTCTGGCGGTGCAGTTCGGAGTTGATATTGAAAACATCGGCCCCCCATTTCTGATCATTTTTCTGATGGCCGACGCAGGGAGTCTTTTGGGCGGATACTTCTCAGGGGCTCTGATCAAAAAAGGGTGGTCGATTAATAAAGCGAGAAAAATAACCATGCTGATCTGTGCCATAATTATCCTGCCCGTCTGCTTTGTACCGGTGATTACCAGCAAATGGATTGCTGTCTTTTTGATTGGCCTCGGCGCAGCAGGGCATCAGTCATGGTCGATTAACAGCTACACCCTCGTTCCCGATGTCTTTCCAAAGAAAGCAGTCGCCTCGGTAATTGGAATCGGGAAAATGGTTGGCGTTGCCGTTGCAGTACTCGCCGATATCGCATTGGGCGCAGTGCTCGATACCGCAGGCAATTCGGGTTATTTCTGGGCATTCGTGATCGCAGGGCTATCGTACCTCACAATTCTGGGATTTGTTCATCTGCTGATGCCACGAATGACTCCGCTTGATGACAATCTTAATTATATCAATTAATACTTTTAACGTTTATTATTCGATATTATTTGGTGTAATTTGGTGCCTTAGTGCATTGGTGGCAAATTATTTTTTTAAATATTTACAAAGTTTGCCGATTAATTCAGAAAACTCTTGAAAAATAAAATATGAAAATTATCATTTCAGAAACCAAACGGCAACTTGGATTAAAAGCTGCCCAAACCGGTGCAGATCTTATCCGAAAGGCGATCCTCGAACGCGGAGAGGCCAATATTATTGTGGCAACGGGCGCTTCTCAGTTTGAAATGCTGGGCGAGCTCGTTAAGGAAGATATTAACTGGTCAGTGGTTACCGCTTTTCATTTGGACGAATATATTGGAATCTCAGATAAACACCCCGCCTCCTTCCGAAAATACCTGAAAGAGCGGTTCGCCGATATCGTCTTCCCGCGTGAATTCAATTATGTAAACGGCGATACAGACCCTTACCAGGAGTGCGCCCTTCTGGGTGAGAAAATCGTTAAACACCAGATCGACGTGGCCTTTGTTGGTATCGGCGAAAACGGCCATTTGGCATTTAATGATCCACCTGCCGATTTCGAAACCGAGGAGCCTTATCTGGTTGTGAATTTAAACGATGCCTGTCGTCGTCAACAACTCGGCGAAGGGTGGTTTGCAACCTTTGAGGATGTTCCCCGAAAGGCAATCAGTATGTCAATCAGGCAGATTATGAAATCAAAATCGATTATCTGCAGTGTCCCTGACGCGCGAAAGAGCCAGGCGGTTTACAATACCCTAAACAGTGAGATTACACCTGACTGTCCTGCTTCAATTATGAGGAATCATCCGGATACTGTTTTATATCTGGACCTGCAATCCTCATCACTAATTTAAATTTTCCAAAGAAAAAACAACTAAACTATTTATGAATAAGCATCTTAAAAAAGCCTTCT
>CANJNY010000148.1 GCA_947475715.1 Prolixibacteraceae bacterium | reverse complement strand
TCAAACTAAGAATTTTGCCACCAATATTAAGCCCTTAATTGAATATGGTATTATTGAAATGGCTATACCAGATAAGCCTAATAGTCGGCTACAAAAATACCGGTTAACAGAAAAAGGTAAAAAACTATTACAGTAAAATATGAATCATAGTATCTACGATAAAGTAATTCAGGCTTTAACTCAGGCCGCGCAGCACAATAGCAATATTATGGTGAAGCCCGAAGTGATCCTTTGGCCCGATCCGGAACGGCAGTGGACAGAGGTGATCCCGGTTTTGCAAGGCGTAATCCCACAGCTGATTGTTTTTGGTCCGTATGAACCTTTAAAGAAGCAAGGTCCTGCCATCTGGCTAAAATGCATGGTAGCCCGGACACTTCCCGAAGCCGATTGGGATGAAGAGGCAACACCAGTTATTTACCTTCCGGGAGTAGCTAAGACTGATTTGAGAAATGTGGAACATGCAGGTCTTGAATTTCAGCCATTGCTCGAATACCAATATACCGGAACCCTGTTTACCCAGGAAAACGGGAAAGAGTGGTCGATCCTTGCATTTGTCGAGAATTCGTACAGCGGCCTTGGATTAAAAGTTTCAAAAGATGCAGCGACCAGGGATGCATTGAAGAAAGCATTGCCAACGATTCTGCAGGATGGAGATGTTTTGTATGGCAAAACGATTATCGATGCAGATTATCTCAACAACCAGCTTTTCCCCGATATTATTCCGACAATCTTAAAGTGGATGTGCAAGGGGGATCCAATCCTTCAAACTATGGATCAGGGGAAAAGGGATGTTTTTGGAAGCCTGTGTCAGTCACAATATGATTTCACTCCCGATCATCGCAATATCAAAGCCATCGTCGAAAAATTGGGGTCGCAACGCAATGCCTGGAAATATATCTGGCAGCTGTATGCCACCGCCCCACGGAAATATCCCGAAATTGCGGGACTTCTGAGCCTTGCGAAACCCGATGATCTGGGTAGTGGCGTATTTGCACTGCCCGATGAGAGCTGGCCTCAAGTCAATGAGAAGAAAGAGGAGGAGTTGCGTAAAGCGCTCGTAAAAGCTTCGAAACTTCTGCCTGTTGACGCACTTGCATTATTAAAGACCCTGGAGCAAAGTCATCGTGTTCGCAGGAACTGGGTCTGGTGCGAACTTGGTCAGGCTCCCCTGGCTAATGCCCTGGAGCATTTACTCAACATGGCAGCAAAGGCAACCATCCCATTCCCATCAGCCACCATCAATGAATTAAAGCAATATTACATTACGGATGGTTATTTAACCGACCAGTCGATGCGCAAAGCAATGGCTGCCGTAAAAACAGATCAGGATAAGACGCTTATTAAAAGCCTGATTAAATGTATTTATCAGCCATGGATTGAATTGATTACCGTTAAATTCCAGGAGCATGTTGCGAAGGATGCATCCATTTTTACAAGTCAGGCGGCTGCAGCAGAAGATGAATTGTTTATACTGTTTGTCGATGCTTTTCGGTTTGAGCTGGCTCAGGAATTTTGCAAACGGCTGGAAAGTAATAACTATCAGGTAAAACTGGAGACCGGGTGGTGTGCCATTCCCTCCTTAACGCCAACGGCAAAGCCTGCTGTTTCTCCGATGGCTGTCTCGGTATCGGCAGCAAGTGGGATTAATGAATTTCGCCCGCAGCTTCAGACCGGAAAGGATTTGCAAACCAATGTGTTCCGGGATGCCTTAACCCAAAATAACTGCAACTATATTACCGTCGGTGGTGATATCAATCCGGAGGTTCAATGCTGGCAGGAGATCGGCGATATCGATACAAAAGGTCATGAAGAGCAATCGGATATGGTCAGGCGGATTGAAGAGCTTTTTGAACAGGTTCAGGATGTGATTGATCATGCCTTTGATCAGGGGGTAAAACGGATTAAGATCGTGACTGACCACGGCTGGTTGCTGTTACCCGGCGGATTACCCAAGACTCAACTGGATGCGGGATTAACCGAAACGCGGTGGGGACGTTGTGCGTTAATCAAGGAGGGGGCAAAAACTGATTTATTGCACCTCCCCTGGCGCTGGAATCCCGCTGTATTTATTGCTTATGCTCCCGGGATCTCGTTTTTTAAGGCCAATGAGGAATATGCCCATGGCGGTATTTCGCTTCATGAGTGCCTGGTACCCACGCTATATATTGAAAATCAGAAAGGATCAAAAACTGCAGCAAAGATTCAGGAAATTAAATGGATTAACCTTCGGTGTACGGTTACAACTATTGAGGCCAGTGAAGGGGTTACTTTCGATATTCGAACAAAATATAATGATGAAAGCACATCAATTGTGGCCTCAAATAACAGATTGGTCACCGGAAACAGAGGTTCGGTGGCTGTGAGTGATGAGGCAGAATCTCAGGCGGCAACCATTGTACTCCTGGATGAAACCGGAAGAATCCTGGATAAAAAACCAACCACCGTGGGTGGATAATACTGAAAATTATGGAATTAGATAAAACAGACCTGTTAGCGGCAAAGGCATTTGAAGGGTTTATTGTGCGGAAGGATTTACTCGAACAATTCCGCAAAACCTATCCTGTGCCAACCTATGTCATCGAATTTCTTTTGGGGAGGTATTGTGCAACGACTGACGAAATGGAAATCCAGGAGGGTCTTGAAATCGTAAAGAGGCAGCTTCAGTCGAGAACTGTTCGGCCTGGAGAAGAGGAATATTTTAAGTCGAATGCCGAGAAATTGGGTCAGGTCAAATTAATCGATATCATAACCGCAAAGCTGGATGCTGCAACCGGCACTTATGTGGCTACGTTGCCCAGTCTGCAGCTTACCAAAGTCCGGATTTCGAAAGAGATGGTCTATGCCAATGACCGGATGCTTACCGGTGGATTTTATGCAGAGATTGAATTGGGCTATAATCAAGGGATTGCTGAAGAGAAAGGGGGTCTTCCGTTTGGTGTTGAGAATATTCGCCTGATACAGTTGTCTCAGCGAAATGTGCTTGAGGTGCTCTACAAAGGGAGGGAGCTGTTCACCCTCGAAGAGTGGAAGGATTTTTTAATCCGCAGTGTGGGAATGGAACCCACCGAATTAAGCGAGAAAGCAAAGAATGTCCTGTTTGTCAGGATGATTCCTTTCCTGGAGCGTAACTACAATATGATTGAGCTGGGTCCGAGGGGTACTGGCAAATCTCATCTTTATCAGCAGATTTCGCCCTATTCTCACTTAGTTTCCGGCGGCAAAGCAACCGTTGCCAAGATGTTTGTCAACATGGGAAGTGGTGAGCGGGGTCTTGTTTGCAAATATGATGTGGTGTGTTTTGACGAGGTTTCGGGCGTTTCATTTGACCAGAAGGATGGCGTAAATATCATGAAGGGGTATATGGAGAGCGGCGAATTTAGCCGGGGTAAGGAACCAATTCGCGCAGACGGTGGAATCGTGATGGTTGGCAACTTTGAGGTTGATGTGGAGCATCAGCAACGAATCGGCCATTTGTTTGGTCCACTGCCGCAGGAGATGCGGGATGATACCGCTTTTATGGACCGGATTCATGCTTTTGTCCCGGGATGGGATTTCCCCAAATTAAACAAGCAATACTTTACGAATCATTTTGGGCTGGTCAGTGATTTTCTGGCAGAGTGCTGGACACGATTACGGGATATCAATCGGATTACATCGGTCTCTCCGCGTATCGATTATGGCGGAGCATTGAGTGGTCGCGATACTACAGCGGTAAATAAGACTATGAATGGCCTCCTGAAATTGATGCAGCCAAATCCGGAGGTGCCAATTACCGATGAATTACTGGAATGGGCCATCAAGGTTTCGCTGGAATACCGCAGACGGGTAAAGGAGCAACAGAAACGGATAGGTTCGGCAGAGTTCCGGAATACCCATTTTAGTTATCGCATTGGCGAGAGCGGTGTTGAAACATTCGTTACCACGCCTGAGATTCACAGCGAAAACACGATCGGAGAAGATCCGTTACCGCCAGGCCAGATTTGGGCGCTGAATGCCGGTGGTCAGGATGAATCGACCGGATTATATAAGATTGAGGTTAATTCAAGTCCCGGTTCCGGGGTTAAGATTCTGAATAAACCGTCGCCGCCTCAATTTCAGGAGTGTGTCAAGTATGCCGAGCAAAACTTGTACAGCAAAACAAGGGAATTGGTTGGCGATCGGGATCCCCGTTCTCATGAGTTTGCCATTCAATTAAGGGCTTTCGACGCATCCAAGAGTGGCAACGGAATGGGAATGGCTGTCCTGATTGCTCTGTGCAGCGCCATCCTCGAAAAGGGGACCAAAGGTGGCCTGGTCATTGTGGGTCAGCTTAACCTGGGCGGCTCGATTGATATGGTATACAATGCCGTTAATCTTGCAGAGTTATCGGTTGAGAAAGGAGCTACTACAATACTTATCCCCTTAAATGCCCGCAAACAGTTGAACGAGCTTTCGGATGATATGATCACGAAGATTAATATTCAGTATTATACTGATCTGAAGGATTGTTTGATAAAGGCGTTGATGGATTAGTTTTGACAAAATTCTTATCGTAAAGATCAATAAAACAAGAATTATGGTTAATTCGCTTTTTAAAACCAGAAACTGTTATGAAAATAATCACCTGAAATTGTAATATGGCTTTTCGAAAAAAAAAACAATTTTATTATCGCGATAACTACATTATTATTCTGTATTCGGGTGGTTTAATTTGATTATCAGTGCTTAGTATAATAAAGATATCGCGGTTTGAGATAGTTTTTCAGCAATACCGAATATACAAAAGAAGTGGAGTCCTAAACCCGGCTTTTCCAAATTGCTGCACCAGCCCAAAAACTTGTCGAAGAGGTGGATGACACGATGTTGAAGATCGGCAGTGAAGCCTACACCGCCTCTCTGGCCTTTTACAGTGCCCTGAAAACCGCCATCGCGGCTGGCTAGGTGGGCTTAAAAAATGTTTATGACGATCTGTCGGCACGTTTCCCCGGAAGACCAACGACTAAAATTCCAAGTGCATAAACGGGATTTCAATTGCAAATTGGTAAAGTCAGGCCCAGCTTATAAAATAATACTGCAGTTTAGGTGATTTTAAGTAAAAGGAATAATTTGTGAGAATCGAAGGGGATGACTCAACGATAAAATTATAATCAGGATTCTTTATGTAAGATACGTTTGCAAAGGTTCGTTAACTACATTAAATTTGTACAAATAAAACAGATTGAAAGTGAGGGCACAAAAGGTTTATATCGATACATCTGTTCTCGGAGGTTATTTTGATAGCGAATTTGATCAGGCTACGAAAAGTTTTTTTGATGAAGTCAAAAAAGGTGAGTACAAGGTTGTAATTTCCAATGTAACCTAAGGCGAATTATTAAATGCGCCAGAAAGGGTAAGGTCTTTATTGAATTGTTTGGATATTGAATATGAAGTTATTCAATTGAATGATGATGTTGTTGGTTTGGCATTAGAATACATTAGAGAAAATGTAGTCGGTCAGACAAGTTATGACGATTGTTTGCATATTGAAATAGCTACTGTTTCACGACTTGATTTATTGGTAAGCTGGAATTTTAAGCACATCGTAAATATTAAAAGGATTAGAGGATACAATGGGATTAATATTAAAAATGGTTATCCGTCTATTGAAATTCGTTCACCTAAAGATTTGATTGATTATGAAAACGACTAAAGATTTTGATTGTGTAAAGATGATGCGAGATATTCGGGATAAAGTTAATGCAGATATTGTTAAGATGGATGCTACCCAGATTGTTGAGTATTTTCGCTTAAAATCTGAAGAATACGAAAGCAACTATGGCCAACGGATAAAAAAGGCAAATCTGTAAGTCATAAACTCTTTCGTTGTTTGAGATAGTTTTTCAGCAATACCGAATATACAAAAGAAGTGGAGTCCTAAACCCGGCTTTTCCAAATTGCTGCACCAGCCCAAAAACTTGTTGAAGAGGTTGATGACACGATGTTAATGCCAGGCAGTGAAGCCTACACCGCCTCTCTGGCCTTTTACAGTGTCCTGAAAACCGCCATTGCTGCCGGTGAAGTTGGCTTAAAAAGTGTTTATGACGATCTGTCGGCACATTTCCCCGGCAGACCAACGACTAAAATTCCAAATGCATAAACGGAATTTTGATTGCCAATTAGTATCGTTGTAATGTAAGAGCCTGACTTTAAGATTAATCTATCCAATTAAATCAATCGAAGTAAGGCTTTTACTATAAAATAATACCATCTTTGAGGTTTTTTTATTCAGCGCCGGAGCCATTTGTGACCAGGCCGGACCATTTTTAGAGAAAGCCGGCCCTTTTTTGTTCGGTTCCGGAGTTCGCCATGAATTAACAGGAGCTTGCCTGGTATAAACCGGAGCTCGAAGGGAGATCGCCGGAGCTATTTTGTTTGGCGTTGAGGCTCTGGCTGAGAAGGCCGGAGTTATTTTCATGTAGATTGTAGCAATAAGTGATTAGTCATAAGAATTTTGACTCCATCTATATTGCCTGGGAGGCATAAATCCGGATCATGTTGACCCCTATCAATTTATCAGACAGGATATTGGTTCATTACTGGTCAAATATTAAAGAATGCAATTTTCCATTGGCAGGAAAACCAAAACCCATGAGTCGGATAAAAAAGTCTGCTATAACCGATTATCGAACCTTAATCGATCCAATAACCATCTAAAATTGAGATTTTTAAAATCAAATATGGATTTATCGAATGCATGGAATATTATGCCAGGAATTTAAAATGTGGTTTTAATCTCATTTAAAAAATAAAAAGTGATTGTTATATTTTCTTATTTTGCAAAGATCAATGATTCATATGACTTCAAATTTATCTGCTTTACTCAAATCCTATCACGAACTGCCTGAGATGCACCGACAGGTGGTTGATTTATTGTCGGTTAAGTTTTCAGGTGCCGACAGCTATGAAACGCTAAGGTATTTGCAAAAAAATATCAGCGACAAATACCCCATAAATAAGTATCAAACGGTATTAAAGGATTTGGAGAAAAGAACCCTGGTCATACATGACGACAACAAGTATTCGGTGGTTCACGAATTAATTGTTGAATTGTTTCCGGGTTTGATTCACCAGACCAAATTTATTAAAATCGTAAAAAACGAGCAGAAAGAAAAAAAAGGATACGGATGGTTCGGACCACCCATCGAACAATATTTCCGTGACTATTTGTTTGCCTCGTTTGTGGAGGAGAACGAAAATACCATTAGTGCGACAAAGCAACTGACTGCTGCCCCGGAGAAAGCATATCGCCTCTTTGTGCTGATGTTTGGAAAACCAGAATATGATCAGGCACTGACTTACTCCCCCCTCTTTTTTTTCCAAATGTTGCAAATTGTCCATCTTAATAATTTAGGGAACTTCAATGATTTCGATGTTACGCTCCAATTCTTTGAAAGGAACAAATCATATACGGGATTATACCATCAGACTGAGGTTATTAAGGGAGAAATTGCCTTTCAACGAGGATATCTGGTTGACACCTCAGCAACAATAAGACCCATCAATAATAATTTATCATTGCTGTTACGATCACAAATTGAGCTGTTTAAAGGCGAGTTTGGGATGACAATTGCCCTGTATGAGGAGGCACGGACAACAGATGCCGAGGGTTCTGAGAGGCCACGTATGGATTTTGGCTTTTATCACGAATTCTTTTACTGGCTCAAATTTACGATGGTACCTAACGGATTAAATTTTAAAAAGCTCGATAGTTATATTAGAAAAGTTGAAAAGAGCAAAGAGGACCAAGATAAAATACTGCTGCCACTTTTATATATCCTCAAAAAGGACCGAATCAAGGCAGAGACTAAACTGATTGAATTGTCTGACACCCGATTTACTTCACGACCCGATATCTTTTCATTCTTTTTTCTGTTAATGGAATATGTTATTAATGGGGAATTGTCCGGAGAAATAAGAAAATTAGCACCTTATTTATGCGCTAAACTCAGAAATAACGGTCAGAGATTCTTTTTGCGCGAAGTAATCTATATTATGGAAAAACTGGGAATTAGTGTCCCGCCAATCGCATACGCAATAGATCCGTTACCTCCCCATCCACCCTGTTTAATGAGTCTGATCACACATCAGGAAAAATGGGAACAGACTTTAGATGGATTATTAAACCTCTTTACGGGTAACACTCCCTCTGCAAAAAAAGAGGAGAAATCCTCCCGTATTTGTTATCTGCTTGATGTTAAAAGCGGATCAATTCAACCAATTCTGCAATCCTACAGTGTAAAAGGGGGATGGAGTGCCGGTAGGAATATTTCCCTAAAACGGTTAAAAGAACAGCAGGTAGAGTCAATGACCGATCAGGACCGTCGTGTAGCAGCAACGATTAGTCATAGTTCGGGTTATTATAGCTCTGAAGAGTATTACTATAACTTCGAAAAAGCTTTTGCTGAGTTATGTGGGCATCCACTTTTATTTTTGTCATCAAATCCATCCATCTCTTTTGAACTTATTAAAGCCGAACCGGAATTAATTACTGAACAAACCCGTAGTGGTTTTCGACTGAAAACCAGTGTCACCAACGCGACTGAAAAATATATACTGATCAAAGAGACCCAAACACGTTATAAATTCATCACACTTAGTTCACAGCAACAAACGATCATCCGGATGATTAACGATGGGCTAACGATCCCTTTGAGGGGGAAAGAAAAATTGTTGAAAATCGTATCGAATCTGAGCACGATGATGACAGTGCATTCAGATATGGCTGATAACACAACGACTTCCAAAACTATCGGGTCCGATTCGCGCATCAGGGTTCAGATTCTCCCAATTGGTGACGGATTGAAAGTTGAGTTGTTTGCCAAACCATTGGGAACTGAACCTCCTTACGTTAAGCCGGGAAAGGGTGGGAAAGTAGTATATGGCATTATTGATGGTGAAAAATGTCAGGCTATTCGGAATATTAACATCGAAAATACCAATGCCATCACCTTAAATAACGACATTGCCTTAAGTATGGAGTGCGATTTACTTGAAGAACCGGTGACTTTCAGCGATCCTTATCAATGCCTTAATTTGCTCGAAATCCTTAACCAACACCCCGATATCGCAGTTGTGGAGTGGCCCGAGGGAGAACGGTTCAGGATGAAGAAATCGGCCTCATTTGCGAATCTGAATCTTCGCATCAAAGGGAAAGGTCAATGGTTTGAACTCGAAGGAGAACTCAACATCGACGAAACGACCGTTCTTACGCTGAAAGAGTTGCTTGAAATGTCGCGTAAAAGCAAAGGGCGTTTTCTGGAACTAAAAAAAGGGGAATTTCTCGCAATTACAGCCGGGCTGAAAAAACAGATTGATGAACTTGAGGCTTTTGCAACAATTGATAAAAAGGGGGTATCAATCAACCGTTTTGCCTCACACGCACTCGAAGAGCTGATAAGTCAGGCTGCCTCTTTTAAGGCTGATAAGCTTTGGAAAGATTTTCAGAAAAAAATCAATGAGACCTCAGCGACCGATACACCTGTCCCGGAAACTTTAGATGCCGAATTGCGCCCCTATCAGGAGGAGGGTTTCAGGTGGATGACCCGTTTGAAACATTGGGACGCTGGTGCCTGTCTGGCAGATGATATGGGGCTGGGAAAAACCGTACAGGCCATTGCCATGATGCTTCATTTGGCAAAAAACGGCCCCCTGCTCGTTGTGTGTCCCGCCTCAGTGGGACCAAACTGGAACAACGAATTGTGCAGGTTTGCCCCGACACTAAACGTACATATTCTAAAGCCTGGAAATCGGGAAGAGACATTTTCCGCCCTGACAGCATTTGATGTATTGGTCATCACTTATGGCCTGCTGCAGACCGAAATGGAACGGATTGCAAAAATCCAATGGGCAATGGCAATTTTGGACGAAGCTCACGCAATCAAAAATACCCAAACCAAATCATCCAAAGCGGCCATGAGTATCAATGCAGGCTTCAAGCTTGCGCTCACCGGAACACCAATCCAGAATCATCTGGGTGAACTATGGAACCTGTTTAACTTTTGCAACCCCGGATTATTGGGAACGCTGCCACAGTTTACCGATCGTTACGTCAAAAGTGAACTCCAGTCGCAAAAAAACCATCTTAAAAAACTCATCGCCCCTTTTATATTACGACGAACTAAGAGCAAAGTACTCGACGAGTTGCCACCTAAAACCGAAATCACATTCAGTGTGGAACTGAGTGACGCAGAGATGGCATTTTATGAAGCATTACGACGCGAAGCTATTAGCATCATCGAAAACAATACCGGCCAAAATGGACATCAGCACCTTCAGGCATTGGCCGAAATTACAAAGTTGCGCTTAGCCTGCTGTAATACAACGCTGGTAAACAAAGAAATAAACCTCCCTTCGTCGAAACTTGAAGCATTTTTTGAAATCCTGGAAGAGCTCCGGGCAAGCAACCATCGGGCGCTGGTATTCAGTCAGTTCGTAGGGCATTTATCCATTGTTCGTCATGAATTGGAAAAGAGAGGGATCACCTATCAATATTTGGATGGTTCCACCCCAATTCCTCAACGGGAACTAGCCGTAAAAGCATTTCAATCGGGAAAAGGCGATCTTTTTTTGATCAGCCTCAAAGCAGGCGGATTAGGTCTCAACCTGACTGCTGCTGATTACGTGCTGCACCTCGATCCGTGGTGGAACCCCGCCATTGAAGATCAGGCCAGCGACCGTGCTCACCGCATCGGACAATTACGCCCTGTAACGATTTACCGGTTGGTAGCTAAAAACACCATTGAAGAAAAAATCCTCCAACTCCACGCTACCAAACGCGATCTGGCAGATAACCTGTTAGATGGCACCGACCAGAGCGCCCGCTTATCAACAGCAGATTTACTGAATTTACTAAAGGAAATTTAAATCCTCTATTATTTATATTCTGTAAGGGTGGTTGATGCGTTATCGATGACTGAAGCAAAACGGTAATTGGTAATGAGAAATTGGCATCACTCATTACATTCAAATCTTTTTTGATTTCATTTTGTAAAATCCCTTTCTCCCCTTGCCGGTTTTGGGATTTATCACTTTAAGGTATTTACCCCCTTTTTTCTTCCTGACCTCTGAGGCTAAAATTGCATTTACTTTTTTCTTAAGAACCTCGTAGTTTAGTGCATGCTCAGGAGCTTCAAACAGATTGATGGTTTTGTTAAAAATATGAGCGGCTATGACATTCACATGCAGACCGTTTTTGGCCTCTTTTTGGGAAAGGATGGATTCAATCATGGTACTCTTATTGCCTTTCATAGATCTGATATTCATTGGATTAATCGAAAAAGTTGTTCGGTATCAGCAACATCTGTTTTATAAAATTTGCCATCCGATGTTTGCATTTTCAGTTGGTTGCAATTTGTAATCAACTGGCTACCTTCTTTTATTAATCTATGCCTTAATACTTTCCAATAGTTATTGGCATTGGGGTTATCGGTTAACACACCTATCACATCGACAATCGAAAAATACCATTTCTCCTGTTCGTCATCCCAGACCGAGGGGACCTGCTTTTGCTCAAAAAGCTTAATTGATCTCTCTTTACTCATATTCAAAGATAATTAATTTTGAATGAAGATTAAATATACCATAGAATACAATAATCAATAAGGTATTTACCCCATTTTTCTTTTTGACCTTTGCAGCTTAGAGGTTGTTTTCTTCGGCGCCGGAGCTATTTGTGACCAGTCTGTCAGAAAGCAACATCCAGAAAAACAAGGATTACGTACTCAATTTTTGTTGTCCGGTGGCAGACGGATTGGCGTTTTGTTGACAAAAATGAAATTAATCGCAGAATATGTACTGAATTCTCTGTTATTGGTACTTGTCAGAACAACACGAGACAAAAAGCACCGGGTTGAATCATATTTACCTTCCTCCGAATAATGACAAGGTTTAAACAATAAAATACGTTGTCATACATGACAGGCCGGTGTCGCATTAAATTTTATTTCCTGGACAATTCCAAATCAGATCATTTTAATTTTTATATGACTACAATCTCTTTTATTCAACAATAAATTCATACATTTGAAGCTAAACCTAAATAATACTTATTGCCTAAATGAGTACCAACTTTTTTACCAATAATGGGGAAAATACCCTGATCCAGAAATTCAAAGGTATTTTTGAAAACCATCATGATATCGAATTTTTTGATGCTCTTGTTGGGTATTTCCGGGCCTCCGGTTACTTTGCAGTAAGACCATATCTTGAAAAAGTTCCCCGAATACGCCTATTGGTGGGTATCGATGTCGATAAGCTTCTTGCAAAATACCATGCCAAAGGATTGCTATTCCAGGGTGATGCCACACAAACCATCCATAAGTATATAGAAGAAATTCAGATTACGAACTCACCTACGAAGAGGTGTTGGTGGTTGACCCCACCTTTGCCTTAACAGCGCAGGAATATGTTGATTTTAGTTATTGAAAAAGGTTTTGGCGGGT
>CANJNY010000147.1 GCA_947475715.1 Prolixibacteraceae bacterium | reverse complement strand
GTATTCCTGAAATGCTGGGAGTGCTTATCGGATTCGGAATTATTATTCTGCCTGGCATCCTTTTAATCAGAAGTGATAACAAAAATAAAACTCAAAAGTAATGCGAAACAGAATCTTTATGCTAGGCTTTTTGTTGATAATCTCTGTCAGCTCGTATTCACAACGTTTTTATTTAGGTGATCAACTGAGTCCAAATACAACAGATTTTAAACTTTTAGGTATTTCATCTCAGACAGGAGTTTCAACCTATAAATATATTGGCAAAAAAACTGACACCTATTTTTTCAATCGGAAGATCGGCGAAATTATCGTAGGATTTAAGAATGGCACGATCGTAATGACGATCTATAATCTAATTCCGCAGAATGGTGACATTGGTATTCCCAAGTCAACTTTAGATTTGATCCGGGCTACGCTCCCCTTTCCTTTGGCTGAACGGGATGATATGTATGGTGCAAACATTGATGATATGACCATCACGTTAAGCCGGACGAATAACCAAATAACCTTTAATAAAGACCGGATTATGTTTATGACAACGGTTAGAAACAGTATCTTAAGACAATAGAAAATTACACCATAATCTTAATTCATGCAAAATGAAATTAATTAAAAAACACAATTATCTCATGATAACTTGCAATCGGGACCGCAATGGCGAGAAACTATTAAATAAAATATTTGATAGGGTAGAGGGGTACGACACGTTCCCCGCAGAATCAAACCTCCTTCGGGTGGATTCTATCTATGCCAAAAGCTACGATAAACTCAGCGAAAACTCAGGAAGGATAAATATTAACTATACCGTAGATATGGAATTCCATGTTTCAAATGAGGTAAAAGAAACTCTGACTGTATACCATATTGGATCAATATTCTGCTCGGGAATTAAGTACCTGCGCAAAATAGAACCGGTTCACGAAAGTGATATTAAGGTTTCATTTTTCGGAAGGGAGAAAACAATCCAATTCCCCGTTGCAAATCAACCCGCGCTGAAGATCGTTTGCCGGAAACTAATCCTGGAGGAGTTTGGTCGGTTTGCATTAGATAACGGAAAATTAATTCCATTAAGCGATGAATTAAATATTCTTGGATATCAGGTAAATTTATTGCCGGAAAAACAAGATTTCGTTTAACTTTAAACCGCTATTTAAGCCTAACCTAAATTTAGCAGAACTGCACAATGATTCCCGGACCTACTTACGTTTTTCAATGCCCACAATGTCATAACCTTCTGACAAGAGAGAGTTTGGTGAGTGGAAATACTTTTCACTCGACAGGGTATTCCGATGGGAAGCTTATAGCTCCAATGCTCCCTGATTTTCCAAATCTTACAAAATGCAAAAAATGTAACCATTTATTCTGGCTCAGTAAATTGGAGGAGATTGGGACATTTAATTATGGAGAGAAAGATAAGTTGGAGTGGCAAAATGCCGATGAGGCAGAATTTCTCTCTATTGATGATTATTTCAGAGCGCTTGACTCGGGTTTTATAATTGGTAAAGGAGAAGAAGGGTTCGTTCGCCAACAAATATGGTGGGCATTTAATGACAGAACGCGGGCTGAAGGAATTATTTTTACTGATAACAATGATGAATCGTTATATATCCATAATTGTCTTGATTTTATTGAATTGTTGGATCCGGAAAATGAGAACGAGAAAATGTTAATTGCTGAAGTATATCGGAATATGGGAAATTTCGGGAGATGTTTAGAGCTAATTGAGGACATTCGGGATGATGAACTAAGCGGTATTGTTGTGAACCTGCGTTCTGAATGCGGGAAAAAGAACAGATGGGTCATTCCGTTAGAGAAGGTCGTCCAACCAACCTATGATGGCGACGATTGAAGATTTCATATTATTTCGTTAAAGAAATGATCATATAAAATTAAGACAATGCAATACGAAGAGTATGATTATCAAAAAGCCTTAACCGGCTATAGTGACCTTGAAAATAAAATGTGGCTGATTCAATATTTTGAATTGTATTAAAGCACATTGAATTGGCCGGAAGGGATGCCTTCAATAGGCCGGAGTAATTTATTAAAAGGTACTTTTAAAGAGAAGTTTTATTCGACCTACCGCGCAACTCTTTACGTATTTAACTTTGAAATGGATAATGATAAACAAACGCTTCAGCTGCAATAACTTATGATTTTAAATACTTTTAAGACCTGGGTTATTGTGTTGTGGGTTATCCTTACAAGTTCGATTACTTCCAGTGGTCAAACCCTTAAAGGATGTGGGGTCTTGATCAATTCAAATGGCAATATCCTAACCAGTACCCAGGTGATTCGTGAGCAGTCTGATTCTATTGTTGTGCAGTTGTGGCAGGGCGATCGCTATCCAGCGACCATCATAAGTATCGATAAAGCCTCGGGATTGGTGTTACTATCGATCACAGAAAAGCAGCAAATGTGCGTTCATCTTCGCCTGAAACATGATAAGATTATCCCCCCTAAATACGATGAGTGTTCAAATGTCATCGGTTATCTGGAAGGAGAATTCGATCCGCGCGGGGCACTCATTGGGGAGGTTAACGACCCTAATAAGCCTGCGGGGCATTTTAGGGTCCGTATGGGATCTGCGTACAACTGTGCCGGTGCTCCTATATTAGATGAAAGCGCTTTGTTAATTGGGATTATCGACAAAGGAACAACGGAGAGCGATACCGTGCAGCATGATGAAAACTACATGCCTCCGCCGATCTATGGATTGGATGCAACATTGATCTTGCCATTTCTGGATCTTGCCAACGTTGGGGTGACCTATACAAACAAAAGAGATCCGTATAAACTGAAACATTTAAGTAATCCTATGGATCGGATTGAAAAAACAGTTTATATTGGAAGCGTATTTACAGTCTTAATATTTGACAAAAAATAAACCTAACTAAATTATGAATTACACCCAATTTGCCAATCAAAAGGTACGCATCTCCTCCACTGACACTCCGCTGTACGAAGGGTGTGTCTGGGGCTTTCAATTCGATGATGAGATAAATGAAAATGTACTGGAAGTATGGACTGATGAGTATATTTTTCAAGTCGGCGAAATCCGATCAATAGAAGTTTGTCCGGAATAAATAACCTAAACTTGGTTTAACGAAGATGACCGCAAAAAGCAGCTATATTCAAACGATACTAAACAATTTTGCTTCGATGAACATCGAAAATCTAAGGTTGTTTCTCAACGAGGACATCTTGTATCAGGATACCACCAAAGCGGTTTTTCTTGATCAGGTGGAGTCCATCTTTGAGGCATATAAAAATTCGGGTGATACCCAATTACTGATCTACACCGGGAATTGTAGTAGTAAGCCTTGTGGAAACTGTGGCAAAAAGGGTTACCGCTTTTTGGGGAATAACTCACGAAATTACCTTGACCTCCTCTTTGAAACCACAGAAGATGACATAACCGACATTTTTTATTGTAGGAGATTTAAAACCCATGTTGAACTTGATAAATTGGGAGTACGAGGTGAGCTGGAAGTTAATCTTGACGAACAAGTTACATACGAGAAAACACCAGAATATTGGTCTAAAGTATATGCCGCCAATAAAGCCTGGTCGGAGATCATTACCACGCCGCCACGTGTTGTCAATTTCGATGAATTAGAATACTGGATCGAAAGAAACGAAGTAACAGATTCGCTAATTGGTAGTTATGACTTTACTGAGGCTCAGATGAAATGGACTCGCTTTTCAACTCTTTATGACAATTTGAGAAATATCAGAGCGTATATTTCCAATCACCTCGATGAATTTAAACAGGCTAATCTCGAAGCGAGGCAAATCGAAAAGGAACAAGATCTTGTCGATTGGATATTAAAATATGAAGACATTCATGAATCGTCCTCAATAGATTTTAAATACAACTGGATTAAAGACAAACAACGCTATAAGTTGTTTCCCTGGAATCCACTATTACTCTCTGATCCAATATTTGACGAAACCTTCAGTTTTTTTAAATTCTTTCAGGAGCATTTTGATGATATTTTTGTCAAGTACTCAGCTTATATTGATGAGGAGAACTTAATTTTATACAATAACGGAGGGAGTAGTTCTTTTGGCGTTTCTCATTTCTCCTTAAAATATCATTTGGCCTATCGTAAAGCCCAGGAAGAAATTGGAACCGAGGTGCCATTTTACTTGAAAAAACGGCAGGAATTTTAATTGCTTTTTATAATGTACCAAAAACATATTTTCATCCTGTGAAATTAATTTTCAAACTCCTTATTCTGGCAACCATTTGCATGTTCATCTGGCTTGGGGAACTCTTTATTGTTGGTTGGGATGGTCTTAAATGGCTCGATTATTTTCACTTTGCCTGGTTAATAATTGCACTTATTCTATTTCAGCTGGTGGTGCGTGAAGATGGTGACAACACATCTAACAGGCATCTGATTGGCTATCCTGCCCTGATATTTGCTTATATGATTTCGATATCGATTATTTTGCTCATTCTATCTGACAGGCATGTTAGTAGCAACTGGAATCGGATAGTCACACACTCAGTAGTGACGGCTTATTCACAATTGGGAATTATAGTTTTAGGATTTGGGTTTATCACCTTTCTTTTTAATCTTATCGTTGCAAGAATGGAGAAGGTGAGGCTGTCGATAAGGCAAAAGATCATTCTGTTCTTGTCACCTTGTCTGATTCCATTAATTTGTTCCCTTGTAACTGTGGTATTATTCTCTCAGAGCTATATCTTTTCCCGGTATACTATTAGACCCGTCATCGACGGATTACAACCAATCCACTGGATTAAAAGTGGTAGCTATCTGTTTGCCTTTATCCTGTATGAGGGATATTTTTACCTGTGGTTAAAAGGCAAATTCAATTTTCCTTTGTAGACTAATCTAAACAAAATAATTTCAACATGAGCAAATTTATTAAAACACTAATTATCATCAATGGGATACTTATTCCACTGATGATAATCTCATTCGTGATCGTTATGATTGCCAGCTATACACATTCATGGTACCGTCATAATCCCCCTGCCGGGGTTAATACCGAGAATACAATCGTAGAAAACGGGGATACCTTAGTCGAGCAGGGGCTTTCGTATGCTTCCCCTGAACCGGTGTATAACTCGACAAATTTTATAATCAGCATCAAACCAAAGACTTTTGATGAACCACAGGAAATGTCATCCGGTAATAAACACTTTTCAAAGAGTGATAATGCCACTAAATATACGCTAAACGAGTTGAATGTATTATTCTTAGATAAGAATTACAAGGTTATTGGCCGGCTGCTGGATAAAAAAGCATCGATAAAAACGGTGGAAATGGCTAATGGAAGTGATCCGAATAAGGTGGATACTTCGGTAAAAAATTTGGCGTATGAGATCGCCTTTAACGATGATAACGAAGATGGAGTAATTGATGATAACGACTCCCATGATTTGTATATCTCAAATCTTAGCGGAAAGGAGTTAACCCAGGTTACCAAAGCGATGGATGTGAATGAATTTCAATTTATCGATAACCACAGTGCATTAATGATTTCCTATACTGACAGGTCAGATCTGTCCGAAGAGAATAAAATTAATCGATTTGCGATTTATACCCTAACCACCAAACAACTGCGTAAGCTGACTGATATCGATAATGGGTTATCAGATATTCAGAAGATTTTAAACCAATAAAAAACTGATTGGGTGATTGACGGCGGGCGATTTTTCAGGTGATATAACTATTTCTCTTAAATGATAATTTTCTTCCAGAACTTATTTCTATAAATAAGAATACCCGCTGATAATCAGCGGGTATTGTCTCTTTATAGTGCCCAGAACAAGACTCGAACTTGCACAACCTTGCGGTCACTAGTCCCTGAAACTAGCGTGTCTACCAATTTCACCATCTGGGCGTGATAATGAGCTGCAAATATAGACCGAATTTAAGAATAGACAAGGATATTATGTAATAAAATAAAAGTAAAAATGCAAACCTGAAAATTCAAAATTCAAAGAGGTAACAGACTAAATATGCACTTTTCCTCCGGGTTTATTTTTTATCTTTATACAGTAACCCTCTTTTTTACCACGAAGGCACGGAGGTCACCAAGGAAAAAGAAAAAATAAAATTTACTCCGTGAACCTCCGTACCTCCGTTCCTGCGTGTTTAGTTATCTCCTTTACTTCAAGTTCTCCTTCAAAAAATTGTCAAACATCGTATAAAGGTGCATCGTCGTATTGCCACCCCTGATCCCATGGTTGCGGTTTACATACGACATCATCTGAAACTGAATCCCGGACTGAACCATCGCCTCGGAAAATTCAACGGTATTCTGGTAATGGACATTGTCATCTGCAGTTCCATGCACGAGCAGTAATTTGCCTTTAATTCCTTTTGCAAGGGTGATGGGTGAGTTCTCGTCATATCCTTCGGGATTCTGGCCCGGAAGACCCATATAACGCTCACTGAAGACTGTATCGTAGAATCGCCAGTTCGTCACCGGTGCCACAGATATACCAGCCTTGAAAACCTCACCTCCCTTGGTCAAACACAAAGCAGACATAAACCCGCCATAGCTCCATCCCCAGATTGCGATGTTTTTTCCGTCCGCGTATGGCAGGGTGGCAATGTATTTGGCTGCCTCAATCTGATCATCAGATTCATATTTCCCTAAAACCCCGTAAGTGCATTTGCGGAAATCCTCACCTCTTGCGCCCGTTCCCCGGGGATCGACACAAACTACAAGGTATCCGCTTTCGGCAATATAGTTCTCCCACCCAATCGAAAATTGGTCGAGAACCTGCTGGGAGTTGGGACCACTGTACTGAGTCATCACTACCGGATATTTAGTCCCCCCATTGAATCCTGACGGTTTAATCATCCAACCATTAAGCTCTGTTCCCTCTGAGGTTTTAAAAGTGAAAAACTCTTTTTGCGGAATTTTCCGATCGGCCACGGTAGCCTTTAACTCATTATTTTCTTTGAGTACCCTAACCTGTTTTCCTGAAATATCATAAAGAGATACTGTTAAAGGTGTTGTCAGATTTGAATAATTATTGATATAATATTTATAGCCGGTGCTGAACTCGGAGTTATTGGTCCCATTCTGAACTGAGAGCTTCCTGGTTACGAGGGGAATCTTTTTCTTGGTATCATAAGTGACTCCGTAAACTTCACGCTGCATCGGCGAAACGGCTGCTGCCTGGTAATAAAATGTCTTTGCAAGCGGATCAAATCCGTAAAATCTGATCACATCAAACTTACCTTCGGTGAGCTGACGAATCTTCACACCACCTGTGTCATAGAGGTAAAGATGCTTGAAACCATCCTTTTCACTTAACACGACAAAGCTTTTATCATCGGGTAAAAACTGGAAATTGTCGAGGTAATCGGTTTCGAGGTACCGTTTATTCTTTTCCGTAAAGATTTGTCGCGTATCTCCCGTATAGGAATTGGCAAATAAGAGGTCAACTTTATTCTGCAAACGGTTCATTTTGAAAATACCAAGATTTTTTCCGCCATAGCTCCAGCTGATCTTCGGAATATAAATATCTGTTTCTTTTCCCAGATCCATTTCGATGTTCTGTCCCGCCTTAATGTCATATACCAGTACACTTACCACAGAGTTCTTTTCTCCGGCTTTGGGATATTTGAAGCGGTATTCTCCCGGATAAACACTGTTCTCCGAATGAGCAGGATTCATTCCTTTGTACATCGGAATGGCAAAAGTTGGAACCTCCTCCTCATTGAATTTAATGTAAGCAACCTGCTTGCTGTCAGGTGACCATTCAAATGCCTTATTAAATTCAAACTCCTCTTCATACACCCAGTCGGGTACGCCATTTATGATTTTATTTGCTTCACCATCAATGGTCATCTGCCGCTCAGTACCAAAACGAAGGCTTTTAACGAAAAGGTTATTATTCCTGACAAAAGCGACCCTTTCTCCATTGGGAGAGAAGGTAGCAACCTGTTGCCTTCCATTTGACAACCTCGATAATTCCTGTGTTACAAAGTTATATACGAAGTAAATCGCGGTAAAAGACCTGCGATAAATTGGTTTCCGGCCGGTCATAAGCAAAACCTTTGTTTCGTCGCTGCTGAAAACATATTCACTCACGGAGGTTAATGAATCATTTTTAAGTGACTTAATATCAAGAATTAAGCTCTGTTTCTCACCTGTTTTATAACTATACTTTACAATTTCTTTTCCCCCATTCTCAAGGGTCGTATAACTTAACCCATCTTTTGTTGAGGCCAGACCGGTGACGGTCGAGGGAGTGAAACTCCTTTTAATAAAAAGATCTTCAAGGGTGATCGGTTGTGCCTGAATTGTTGTATAACAGGCTGAAATAAAGAATAACACAAAAATAATCCTGCGCATAATAAGAGGTATTAAAACGGTTTCAACCCTCAAAAATATTAAAATTTGAGTAGCTATATGAAAATATTTTGTCAACATCAAAAAATAGCCTGATTAAACATGCAGATATTTTTGAAGAACAAGCGGATAATCACTAATTTTGCACCTTCGAAAAAAATATTGGTGATGATAAAAATTACACTTCCTGATAACTCTGTACGGGAATTCGATCAGGGGATTACGGGTCTCGGAATTGCAGAGGCGATAAGCAGCCGTTTGGCGAAAGAGGTCCTTTCGATCTCTGTCAATGGCGAAGTAAGAGACCTTATGCGTCCTATAGATTCAGATGCGTCGATTAAACTTCATTTATGGGATGACCGCGAAGGTCAGGAGACATTCTGGCACTCTTCGGCGCACATTATGGCTGAGGCTATCGAATTCTTCTATCCCGGAACAAAATTTGGAATAGGCCCTACAGTGGATAATGGATTTTATTATGATATCGACCTTCCGGAAGGAAAGGTGTTAAGCGATAAGGACCTTGCGGGCATTGAACAAAAAGTGCTGGAGCTGTCCCGTTTGAAATCGGATATCGTACGAAGCGAGATCTCCAAAGCGGATGCTCTTGAACTATTTACTGCAAAAGGCGATCCTTATAAGATTGAACTGATTACCGACCTTGTGGACGGGACGATAACCCTTTACAGACAAGGTAATTTCACCGATCTGTGCCGTGGCCCCCACTTACCCAACACCGGTTTCATTAAGGCAGTGAAGCTTACAAATATTGCCGGAGCATACTGGCGCGGCAGCGAGAAAAATAAAATGCTTACCCGTGTTTATGGGATTACCTTCCCAAAGCAAAAATTGCTGGAAGAGTACCTGGTATTACTCGAAGAGGCCAAGAAGCGCGACCATCGTAAAATCGGAAAAGAGATGGAATTATTCCATTTCTCGCCTGCAGTTGGGATGGGACTTCCACTCTGGTTGCCTAAAGGTGCTACATTGCGCGATAACCTTGAGAAATTTCTTAAGAAAGTACAGAAAAAATTTGGTTACGAACAGGTGATTACCCCGCATATCGGTGACGTGGCTCTTTACAGAACCTCGGGTCATCTGGCAAAATATGGTAAAGATTCGTTTCAACCTATCCATACCCCCAATGAGGGAGAAGAGTATATGTTGAAACCAATGAATTGCCCTCATCATTGTGAAATCTATAAGTTTAAACCCCGCTCATACAAAGATTTGCCAGTCCGCATGGCCGAATTCGGAACGGTTTATCGTTACGAACAAAGCGGCGAGCTTCATGGGCTTACCCGAGTACGAAGCTTTACGCAGGATGACGCACATATTTTCTGCCGTCCCGATCAGCTAAAAGAGGAGTTTTTGAAAGTTATCGATATTATATTTATTATTTTCAGAGCGCTCGACTTTAAAGATTATGCCGCTCAGATCTCCCTTCGCGATCCAAATAATAAGGAAAAATATATTGGTTCGGATGAAAACTGGGAAAAAGCTGAAAGTGCAATTATTGAAGCTTGTGCCGAAAAAGGTTTGAAAACGGTCACCGAACTTGGTGAAGCAGCGTTCTACGGGCCGAAACTCGATTTTATGATCAAGGATGCGTTGGGTCGTAAATGGCAGCTTGGGACGATTCAGGTTGACTATAATCTTCCGGAACGCTTTGGTCTTGAGTATATTGGGTCTGATGATAAGCGTCATCGGCCGGTTATGATACACCGTGCACCGTTTGGTTCGATGGAGCGTTTCTGCGCCGTATTGATCGAACATACAGCAGGTAAATTCCCGCTGTGGTTAACCCCTGAACAGGTCGTTGTACTGCCAATCAGTGAAAAGTATAACGAATATGCTCAAAAAGTTTCAAATCAATTAAATATTTCCGATATTCGCGCCGGAATTGACGACCGCAACGAGAAAATCGGCAGAAAAATTAGGGATAATGAGATGAAGCGTATTCCGTATCTGTTGATAGTCGGTGAAAAAGAGTTTGAACAAAACACGGTAGCCGTGCGACGTCAGGGAGAAGGAGATCAGGGATCCATGACAATAGATGAGTTTACTGCATTTATTAACAATGAGGTCTCAGAGCAGTTGGCGGATGCCTGGAAATAGTCGTGAATTAATTAATTAATAGGAGGATATAGCCATAGCAGTTATAAGAGGCAATGGGCCAAGGGGTCCCAAAGAAGAAGAGAAATCACCATTTCGGGTAAATCATCAGATTCGTGTTCCTGAAGTTAGGTTGGTGGGTGAGAATATTGAGAACCCCGGGGTTTTCAGAATTCAGGACGCCCTGCGCCGAGCGGACGAGTTGGAACTTGATCTGGTCGAAATTTCACCAAACGCCGAACCACCTGTTTGCAGGATTACCGATTTTCAGAAGTTCCTTTACGAACAGAAGAAAAAGCAGAAAGAGTTAAAGGCTAAGGCTTCCAAGATCATTGTCAAGGAGATTCGCTTTGGTCCTAATACGGATGATCACGATTATAACTTTAAATTAAAACACGCCGAGAAATTTCTTCAGGAAGGCGCTAAAGTAAAAGCTTACGTGTTTTTTAAAGGGAGGTCGATATTATATAATGAGCAAGGAGAAATTTTGCTGCTCCGCTTCGCCAATGCGTTGGAAGAGGTGGGAAAAGTGGAACAGCTTCCAAAGCTCGAAGGAAAAAGAATGACAATATTTATTTCGCCTAAAAAGAAAAAATAATTTAATACTTTGGACAGAGATGCCTAAAATGAAATCGAATGCCGGGGCTAAGAAACGTTTCATTCTGACCGGCTCAGGAAAAATTAAAAGGAAACATGCTTACAAGAGTCATATCCTGACCAAGAAGAGCAACAAACGCAAACGGAACCTCACCAAGTGGGGTTTAGTAGCCGATGTTGACACCAACCACGTAAAGCGGTTGCTTGCAATGAGATAGTATTCTCTTTTAAGGAGATAGTTTTAAGTTTAACCGGACAATGTGCTTACTAAGATTCCTGTAAAAAGGAACGCCATTTGTCCTAAAACACAAAAAAATGCCAAGATCAGTAAATCATGTAGCATCAAAAGCGCGAAGGAAAAAGTTGCTGCTACTTACCAGAGGTTACTTTGGTTCGCGTAAAAATGTCTGGACGGTTGCCAAAAACACATACGAAAAAGGATTAGGGTATGCGTACCGTGACAGAAAAGTTAAAAAAAGGTTATTCCGTGCATTATGGATTCAGCGTATCAACGCCGCAGTTCGCACAGAAGGTCTCTCTTACTCACAATTCATGGGTAAGCTCAAGAGTGCTCAAATCGAAATTAACCGTAAGGTTCTGGCCGATCTGGCAATGAACAATCCCGCTGCATTCAGCGCTATTGTTAATAAGGTAAAGTAATTTGAAAAGTTAGGCGAAATAAATTTTCAGATAAAAAAGGGGCTCTTTCGGGCCCCTTTTTCATTGGACCCAATTCGGGTCCAGCGATGCGGTTGAGGCGATTTCCAAATCGCCTTTTTTATAAACAATTTTGTACTAAGGAATGAAAATAAAAAGATGTTGAAATTATTAGAAAATCATAACGCTGATAAAAATATTTTTTGCCACCAAAACACCATCCCGCACTTGCGGGACTAAAAAGGCACCAAAAATATTAGTTATTTTAGTGGAATTTGGTGTTTTAGTGCTTTGGTGGCATATTTCTCTTTATTAGATTTTAAGGATTTTATTCTTAATTAATAGGTTGTTCTTTTCCGGATTAATTTATTTCTTCCCAAAGATTGTCTGGATCGATATAGCATATTTTACCTTCCTCAACATCTCTTAAACCCCTTTCCAAAGCGTCTATATTATCCGGTTGAGCCAAATAATCGGCTATCGAAGACTTTTTCGAATTCTTTCTCTTCGACTGAACCATTACTTTGACGCTTTCCCAATTTATTTCTTTTTTTTCGTTATCTTTAAAAAATAGAATTAAAGATAATGAGCTTCGAAGAACAGACGATAAGGATCGAAACATTAATCTGGTTGATTGACTGCAATAAAACCGGAACTGCTCAGGTTCTGGCTAAAAGACTAGGAGTCTCGCGCAGGACAGTTTTTAATGACCTTGGTTTCCTCAAAGGAAAGGGATACACGATTTTCTATAGCCACACAGCAGACAGTTACCTTTTCGAAAAAAAAACAGAATAATTCCTAGCTTTTTTGAAAGCGTGCAATTTGGCTGCACTCCCTTG
>CANJNY010000146.1 GCA_947475715.1 Prolixibacteraceae bacterium | reverse complement strand
GCAGCATCAATGGAGCTTATAAAAAATCCGAATATGACACCAATAATAACCAAAATAAAAGAAATCCAATAACTTAAATGTATATATTTTTTATTTGATGCATTTGGATTGATAAATTTTTTATAAATATCATTGACTATATATGCCGGCCCGGCATTGACATAGGCCGAGAATGTAGACATAAAAGCCGCGATTAATCCAACAAGCAGCAGACCCAATAAGCCGGTAGGGATAAAATTACTGACCGCATAAGGAAGGATCATTTCGAAGTCAATATTTGAGCCCATTGAATTGAGCTTGGGACTAAAATAGACCAGTACCAAAACCGTAATGCCCGCCACCATTAGAAAGCGGGGAAAGAATAAAACAAGTGAAGTGAAACCGGTCATTTTTGCAGCATCTTTGGGGCTTTTGGTAGCCAGAATGCGTTGAAGGTCGTAGCTTGGAACAGGACCGGCGATACTGACCAATATCCCTTTAAAAACCATAATCATAAATAGAATAGAAAAAAATTCATATCCATCAGCTGAGATCTTATTCTTAACCGTTGGAATCAGGTTACTCCAGTCGAGGTTTAGCTTCCATCCGAAAAAGAGATCTTTCCATCCTGCCGGAATTACGGCGTTCAGTTGAGCCGATGTTACCATGTTCATTGCTACCACTCCTACAATAATGCATGAAATGATCATTACGAGATATTGCATAATTTCAGTGGCTACAACACTATACATACCACCTTTAATCGTGTATAACGTAGTAAGACTAATAACAATTAGGGCATACATATTTTCTGAGGATATAATCTTACTGCCTACTTCGGTGGTAAGATCCCATGGAAAGAAGGAGGTTGCAAATTTACCGATTCCCGAAAAGGTATAGGCTATAAAACCAACAACACTGATGATTGAGAAAATCACAACGATAAGATGTGAGAGCCGTCCTCCCCGATCCTCGCCAAACCGGGTTTTTAACCACTCCGCACCGGTCATTGCATTGGATCGGCGCAGCCACGCAGCCATGAAAACCATTAAAAAAACCTGATTCCATATTGGCCACATCCAGGGAAGCCAGGCACCTTTGAGTCCATAAATAAACAGGATTGAGACAAACCACATCGTCCCGGTAATATCAAACATTCCCGAGGCATTGGAGATTCCAAGGATATACCAGGGGATACGTCTTCCACCCAGAAAATATGAATCCAGATTTTTACTGGCCTGTTTCGAAATCAGAAAACCAATAATCAGGGTCAGCACCAAATATCCGATTACGATTCCAATGTCGAGGGGTTGTAAATTCATATTTTTAAGATCTGGTTAGAAAGATTACAAATATAATATTTTTAGCTTTTTATAAGCCTTTGCATAAACAAAAAATACCCCCTTACATCACGTAAAGGGGTATTTTGATATTCTATTTATTCAATAAAGAAGCTTAAAAGTTTGAGCCGCCAGTATCCCACCATAAACGGGTAGCGATATCATCTTTTGCACCTGCACCCATCGTAGATACAGCAGCAGCTACAGCAGCAGCATTACCTGTTCTTTCGCCGTTAACAAAAGGCATCCTCTTAATCCACTGATCAGCTGGAATAACACCCCAGTCCGGGCTGCTGTCATTCTTAGCTACGTGAGGAATCTTAGGATAACCAGTTCTTCTGAAATCAACCCAAGCCTCAAGAGTATTGGTGAATGTATTGATATATTTCTGAGTAATAATCTTCTCTAATTTCAACTCATTGCTGTCACCTTCATTCCAGGCAACAGTAACTGTTGAAAGCGAAGTGAAATTATTCAAAGGATTGGTAGGATCAATATAATCCAATGGTTTGCTAACGTTATCAGCAAGATAAGCATCAACGCCACCTGCGCCCCAATCAGCAAATGAAAGTTTAATTCCATTTTCATAATTGGTTTTTGCATCGCCTGCACCAGCCCAACCTCTAAGAGCAGCTTCAGCTTTCAATAAACTAACTTCAGCAGCAGTAATTGCTCTTCTGGTTCCAACACCATTGAAGTCAAGATTTACCCCTGAAAATTTAAGCATAGCATCTTTGGTTGTACAAAAAGCACCGTTACGGATACCTTTAAACGCTGAAGATGGATGATCACCATAAACATCACCTGTAGCAGGAGCATACATTTTGCCAATACGACCGTCTTTCAATCCAACCATAATCGATTCAATAGGAGCGCCCATTCGGGTGTCGAGCCATTGGTAGCAAATACGTGCAACCGGCATGATATTTCCCAATAAAGCCACATTGAAATTGTCGGCATTGGTTGCAATTAAACCTGCAGGATCGCTCATCGCTTTTTCACCCTGTGTTTTTGCCAATGCAGGAGCAACTTTAGACAAGCGGATAGCCAATCTTAAGCGCAGTGAGTTAACCACTTTTGCCCATGCTCCGATATTACCTTTGTAGCTCTGGTCAAATTTCACAAAACCCTTGTAATCTTTATTCGCTGCAAAATCAGACTGAATTGAATCTAATTGAGAGAAGAACAAGTTATACAGATCAGCTTCCTTATCATAAGGGATCGAATTTGCAGTTGATCCGTATTGAGAATAAATTACCGGACCGTGAACGGCTGCAAGTTTAGAAACACCCAGGATACGTATTAATTTAGCCCAGGTTGCAAAAAGTGGCAGATCATTGTCCTTAGCCAACTTGATAACCTGTTTTGACGGAGACATGACATCACCATAAATACGACCCCAATAAACGTTCCAACGGATGTAATAAGTTGTATTGTTTACATTACCTACGAAAGGAGTAGGAGTATTCATATAACCCATCCATGAATCATAACATAAATCCTCTTCGATCTGATCTCCGAATAAGCTTAATAACAATCCTGAAAATGGTGATCCTACAAGATTAAAATCCTGCTTAAGACTCTCATCAGTAATCTGATATGGATTTTTATTCTCATTTAAGAAATTCTGTGTGCACGATGCGAGAACACCCAGAAACAATAATGCTATAAATATCTTTTTCATTTTAATAAATTTTAAGATTTTAGAAACTAACCTTTAAGTTAAACCCATAGGTTCTTGTAGAAGGAACACCAAATACATCATTCGACTGCATTCCATTACCAGTACTCATTGATTGCTCAGGATCGAATGGAGCATCTTTGTAGAAGAAGAATAAATTCCGACCAACTAAAGAGAATGTTGCTTCTTTAACAGGCAATTTGAGTTTCTTAACATCCAAATTATAACCAATAACCAATTGACCTAATCTAACATTTGTTCTGCTGTAGATGTAAGGCTCCATGATTCTGTTTCGGTCACCGACAGCGCCGTAATAGACAACTGGATCAATAGATGTAACCGCAGTAGTACCCTTAATCGCGTTGATAGGCATAGTGCTTGAATTTCTGGCATCAGCAGTTCTCTGGCTTACTCCATAAGCATCAAGGAAAGCTTCTGTTTTAGAGAAAGCAACACCACCAATTTTTGCATTGATAAGAACACTTGCGAAAAAGTTCTTGTAATTTAAATTGTTATTCCAACCTAACAGAAAGTCAGGATTAACATTACCAACTTTTACCTGCTTTGCAGCTTTTGTTGGAATTCCGTTAGCATCAAGGATAATCTGTCCTGCATCATTTTTGTTAAACTTGTAGATCCAAACATCGTTAAATGAACCACCTGCTTTGATAATTGAAGCAAAACCTTCATCATCACCACCAACCTGATAATCAGGATTTTCTTTGATCAACTCAACAATTTTGTTCTTGTTTTGAGAAAAGTTAACCGATGATTTCCAGGTAAAATCAGTTGTTTTTACTGGTGTTGCATCAATAGTAAGCTCAAAACCCTTATTGGTGATCTTACCTGCATTAACATAGTAGTAAGTGTAACCTGAACCGGATGGAGCACCCAGAGTAAGGAATTGATTGGTGCTTACGTCACTGTAATAAGTGAACTCAAGACCGGCTCTACCTCTGAAGAATCTCCACTCTGTACCAACCTCATTTGAAGTAATAACCTCAGGTTTTAAGTTTTTAAAAGGTACCTGAGAGTTTCTACCAATACCGCCGATACCACCAGGGCCACCTGCACCGCCATAACGGTTATCCGGACTTACCACATTAAATGGTACTTCGTTAGCTGTCTGAGAAGAAGAAGCTCTTAATTTTGCAAAGGAGATTGATTCAGGTAAAGAAACCATCTGAGAGATAATTGCTGAAAGACCTACAGCAGGATATAAATAAGATTGATTTCCTGTTAGGGCCAATGTAGAAGCCCAGTCATTACGTGCAGAAATATCAAGGAATAATTTCTCTTTGTATCCAATCTGCGCATTTGCAAAAGCGCCTTGTTTAATCACCCTGTTAATGCTCTGATTGAACATTACCTGGTATGGCATATTGGCGAAGTTAAATTCATTTGGATATTGCAAAGAGGTTGTACCATTTCCTACCGACATTCCATCACTGAAGATGTTTTCCTGGAAGCTGGCTCCTGCGATAGCTGTTAAGCTGAAATCTCCGAATGTATTATTGTAGCTGAAAATACCATCAGAATATAAAGCCTGGTCGGTATACTTGCTGTATGACCATGTTCCGTTTGGACTAACAGTTACAGGGTTTCCGCCTGCAGCATAACGGTTGTCATTTAATTTATCCGCATAGTCAATGTTTCCACGAACTTCAAATTTCAAATGTTTTGAAATTTCCCATGACGCCTTTAAACTAGCGATTAAACGATTTGTTTTAGAAAACTTTGGATCTTTGTAAAGCTCCCAGTAAGGATTGTTCTCTTTTTCTTCACTTGAAAACCAGTTCATCTGGTACATGTTGCGATCCTTATTGAAAGTCTGATAATTTGTTTTGTAGTTAGCAAAATCCAACTGACGAGCGAACAAATAGAGACCGGTTAAAGGGTTATTGTAATAACCTGCACCCGGACGGTTACGTGAAACCTCATTAGTCAACATTACGTTAGAACTTACAGTCAATTTATCATTGAACATTTTAGTTGACTGACTTAAGCTGAAATTCTGTTTGTCGTAGGTATTAGTTGGCAAAATACCAGTTGCATGGGTATTTGCAAACGAAAAATAAACCGTAGTTTTATCATTACCACCACTGATTGAAACAGAATTGGTTTCATTTATACCAGTTTTAAAGAAATCCTTGATATAATTGCTCTGATAATTTCCCGGAGTTTTTGACCAGCTATAAACAGATGAGCCTTCGCCACCATATTTAAACTGGAAATCAGGAAGACCTGAAACGCTTTCAAGCATTGTGCTTGAGTTAACCGTTACCGTTGTTTTTTCTGATTTACCTTTTTTGGTTGTAATCAAAACAACTCCGTTGGCACCCTGGCTACCATAAAGAATGGAAGCATTCGCACCTTTCAGTACGTTGAGGCTTTCGATGTCTGCAGGGTTGATCTGAGAAAGACCGTCACCACCGTCAGTTCCACCATAAGAACCTGGCTGGCCACCTTTATTATTTACCATTGGAATACCATCGATAACATAAAGCGGTTCGCTAAGACCCATAAGCGACTTATCTCCTCTTAAAACAGCTTTCGTGGAACCACCCGCCCCTGAATTACTTGTTTTAATGTCAATACCGGCAGCTTTTCCACTTAAAGCCTCCATAAAGTTGTTATTGGATGCTTTACGAAGCTCTTCACCCGAAACTTGCTGCGATGCATAGGTCAGCGTTTTCTTTTCACGCTGAATACCCAAAGCCGTTACAACAACTTCATTGATTCCCACACTCTCTGCAGCCATCTTAACATTGATGACCGAGCGACCATTAATTGCCTCAGAAACGGGTGTCATGCCCACAAACGAGAATTGCAATACTGCGCTTGCTGCACTCACACTCACCGCATACTTTCCATCGGCATCGGTTGTTGTTCCGTTGGTAGTGCCTTTCTGAACAACAGACACACCAGGCATACTAATCCCATCCGGATCAGTCACAGTTCCACTTACTTTCACCTGGGCCAAAACGCCCGAAAATGAAGCAAACAGTACGATCATAATAAGGTACAATCTTTTCTTCATAATGATATTATTAGTTTAAAATTTACAAATCTTCAGTGCTTAATACTATGAAGACTTGGGCCAAAGATAAATTTGACCGATTAACAAACCGATTAATTTTACGATTACCAATTATTAAATTAAGAAATAATTACATTTTTATTTCACTTTTATTTCAAGCTAAAAACTGCTTGAATCTGCTCCTGAAACCATTTAAAATATTATATTTCAATATATTATAAAATAAACTTAATTAAATATTTTAAAAATTAATTAAGGCAACTTTGAATATTACTGTTTTAAAATGTTAAAAAACCAAAAAATCGCCGCGCGTTTTTAAGATTCAGACTAAATAAGAACGAATAAATAGAACGACCGGATAATTTTCGAAAAAAAAGAATTTTTCAGCCCTGAACACTCTTAAAAGAACGGGGTAGTGTCTGACTTTTCCATCATTAATGAAGCAGTCCCTTTTTAAAAGAGTTCTAGAGGCAAATTATAAGTTTTCGGGGAATTTTTTAATTCATCGGGGGAGATTGGCAGGATTTGCGCCAAAGAATCTATTTTGTCATTGGAGTTTAGGAATTGCAGTTTACATTGAACGGGCCGAAATTCGAACTCTTATTTGCCAAACTGATGGGTTAAAATCAACCTTGCAAAATATAAGAAAATCAGAATACATATTACGATCTAAAGAATGATCAATGGTTTTAAATGTCACCACTACGTGGTTTTGGGCCAACTTCGTAACCAGCCGTTGCTACAAAGATTTGACTGCTACGCAGCCTGGTAATTGCCTAAAATAGAGAATCAAAAAAACCTTTAACTAAACATCAATCAATTAAGCAACCAACAAAGCAGCGTCGCTGCGATATCTTTGTAGCAATGTATCATCTGGAACCCGGGAAGAACCACGTAGTGGTGAAATCTTAATAGGTTATTATTTTAATCGGACAAAAGATCTTTTCAAAACATTTTGAAAAGATCTGTACTAAAAATCAAAAGCTGCAATCCTCATCGCGGAGATTGCAGCTTTTAACAGTGACCTATAAATTTTCAGGGAATTGCCCGGATCAGCTAAACCCACCACTGATATACTCTTTGGTGAGCTTGTGTTTCGGATGATTAAAAACCTGATCGGCAGTCCCGAATTCAATTAGTTCTCCCAGATACATAAACGCCACATAATCGGCAATTCGCTTTGCCTGACGCAACGTATGTGTAACCAAAACAATGGTATATTTATCTTTTAACGAGAGGAAGAGTTCCTCAATGGTTTTTGATGATATCGGATCGAGAGCAGATGTAGCCTCATCCCCAAGGATAATCTCAGGTTCAACGGCAAGTCCCCGGGCCAGACACAGGCGCTGCTGCTGTCCGATCGAAAGCTTGGATGCCGGCGATTTCAAACGGTCCTTCACCTCATCCCATAAGCCAACAGCATGGAGTTGATGCCGCGCTATCTCATATAATTTACGCTTCCCTCTTACTCCGTGAATACGGGGACCGTAAACAACATTGTCAATAATCGACATTGGAAGAGAACATGGACGTTGAGCCAGAAGCCCCATCTTTTTCCGGATATGGGTAACCTCAGTATCTTTTGCATAAATATCTTCGCAATCGACAAAAAGTTTCCCTGTAATTTTCACATCCACTGAATCGTCATGAAGCCGGTTAAACGTGCGAAGCAAAGTTGTTTTACCACATCCTGACGGGCCAATGATGCAGGTGATGCTTTTATCAGGAATCGCCATATTGATATTTTTAAGAATATGGTTATTCTGAATATACAGATTCAGATTTTCTACTTCGATATGTGGCTTATGACAATCGGCGGTCTCTTTTTCGATTGGCTTTGGTTGCTTAACAATTAAAGGGGGAGTCATCAGTTCCATATAGATTATATTTTATTTTTTGAAAGTCTTCTGCTAAAGTAACGGGCAGCGAAACTCAGCGTTAAAATGATAATGGTCAAAATAAGTGCAGCAGCATATGCCCTGTTTTGAACCTCCTCAACCGGGCTGCTAAGTTGAAAAAAAATCGCCAATGGAAGTGAAGCTGCGGGCTGGGTCAGGGAGGTTGGTATACTGTCTGTATAACCGGCAGTAAACAGAACGGTAGCCGCATCACCAATTCCGCGTCCTACTGAAAGAAGGACAGCTGTTGATATTCCGGGAAGGAGTTGTCTTGTGATCACCTTGATCGTTTCGTAATTGGTCGCACCGAGTGATTTTGTCGCCTCAATCAGTTCGCTGGGAATCAGAATAGCGACCTCATCAATAGAGCGAATCATAACGGGAATAATCAGCAGGCTGATCGCGATAATGCCACCCAGCAGGGAGGTTTGCAATCCGAAAAAGATCATCACTGTAAATCCAAAGGCGCCATAAACAATCGAGGGGATTCCAAAAAGCACATCAAAAGTGAGTCGTGCAAAAGCTGCCAGCCTGCTTTTCCGGCGTAAGGTAAAATTCAGATACATAACCACCGGAACACTGATCATCAGGCTAATTAAAACCGAGAAGAAAATCAGGTATAGTGATCCCATGATCGCATTCAGGATACCACCCTCTTTTCCTAAATAGAAACCGCCACTGGGTATCTGAGAGATCATTTCCCATGAAAGCGATGGTAATCCCTTTTTCATAATGACAAAAAGAATATATAACAACACACTTAATATCAGCATTGTAGATCCAATCATCAGGATTTTAAAAATCTTCTCCTCAAGTCTCTTCATCTGCGAAAATTATGTTTTTTAAAGGTTTCACCGAATTCCCAAAAGAGTCTTTCAACCTTGTTAATGGTTAATCTACATGGTCGTCTCATAACTGGTATCTTTTATCTATCTGGATTAATACTAATCGTGAAATCACATTAAAGACCACGATAATAAAGAATAACAGGAATGCGGCAAACATCAACGCCGATTCGTATTGTGGCACAGACATCATTTCGCCGTAATTATTTGCAATTAATGCAGGAATCGGATAGCAGGCATCGAAAATAGATTTGGGCAGATCGGTAAAATTGCCGCAGACCATTAATACTGCAATTGTCTCGCCAAAAGCCCGTGAAATAGCCAAAACGGTAGCTGCTACAATTCCGGGTATCGATTTTCGGACTACCACCTTTTTCACAGTCTGCCATTTAGTCGCCCCCAATGACATGGACGCTTCGCGCATCTCTTTGGGAACCGCTCCAAAAACTTCCATTAAGATACTAATAATTAATGGAATAATCATGATTGCCAAAACAATCCCCCCGGCCAGGACGCTGTAACCTGTTGAGAATTCTACAAAATGGGGTGCCAGCTTTTCGGAGATAAACGGAACGATTGTAAGGGTGCCCCAGACACCGTAAATGACCGGCGGGATTCCGGAGAGCAAATCGACAACAGAACTAAATGCCCGCAAGATCCTTGGAGAGGCATATTCAATGATATAGATTGAAGTTAACAACGACAAAGGCAATGCAATAACGATTGCAATGCCTGTGACAAATAATGTACTTAAAATATAGGAAGCAAAACCAAAATCCCCTTTAAAAGGGCGCCAGTTACTTGTGGTCAGTAGCGTCCAGAGACTCTTCTCCTCCATGATCGGCAGCGATTTATAGAGCAATCCGCCACCAATCAGAAACAGAACGAATATCGAAACTACAGTTGCGAACAACATGTAATGCCTGGCTATTTTATCTTTCAGCAATCTCCCCTTTAACATGCTAATTTAAATTTTTAAGTCCTGTTTTAATAATCTCGCCGGACAAATTAATATATCCGGTTTCATTGACATATTTCTGACCATCAGCCAATACCCATTTTAAGAATTCAATCACCAATTTATTGGCAGGTTTACCCTTGGTCACAAAATAAAGATCGCGGGCCGGGGGTGATGGGTATTTCCCTTTCGCTATTGCATCAATCAAATCGTTCATAGAACCGTAGAAATCCTCATCAGGATCAATCTTACCATTATTATTCAGGTCAATTGGAACAACCCTGATTCCTGAAATCTGTTTCTTGGTATTAAAATCATAGGCATATCCAATATTATTAAAGCCGATTCCAATCGGATCCTTCTTCACCGCCAAGGCCAATCCCGGATCTCCAAAGACTCCGCTACCCAAAAGATCTTCCTGCTTTTTACCAAAATATTTTGCCCAGACCTCGGCTGCCCCGCAGGCGTCAGAACGTGTATAAATATGCATTGGTGTTTTTGATTTGGAATTAAATGCCTGCCCCCAGGTTTTGTCTTTTCCGGTTATCCAGATATCATTTCCTGCATCAGGCTTTAATCCAACGGCTAAAATTTCATTTAAAGCCGGATTTTGAGCACTAATAACTGCCACTACGGCATCTTTGGTTACAGCAAATCCAAATGCCCCTTTTTTAACCTCCTCAGGATTGATATCACGTGAAACCATCCCAATATCCACCATATTATTTAATACATCGGTCATCCCCTTTCCTGCTCCACCGGCAGAAATATCAATTTTAACCAAAGGATTTGCTTTCTTAAACTCTTCAGCCCATTTTACAGCCATTGGATAGAGGGCAAAAGCGCCTGAAAAAGAGAGTCTTCCCTCCAGCTTTCCCTGACCATAGGTCTGATTAGCGAAGAGGAAATTAGAAAATGCAAAAGCTAATATCCAAAAAAATAATCTGTTTTTCATGTCTTTGACTGTTTATTTTCTTTTAAAAACTTATTTGATACTGGATAACAGCAAGGTTATTCTTTATTTCTACACCATCTTCCTTAAATATGGTATATCCCACCTGGATTCTTGACCAATTATTAAAGTGATAAGTCGCTCCAACCAAATAGGCCCTTGAGATATTTTTGGAGATTGCCTTGTTTGGATCATAAACATCATATTTTGCAATCAACTGAAATTTGGAAGCAATTATAAAATAACCTGCCTGAGCATACCAACCCTGACGGGTAATATCCCCATCTTTTCCCTCAATAAATTCCCCACGCACCAAAAAATGTTGATACTCGTAATTCAGCTCAACCCCATAACGGTTCCTATCGTGATTTGCCGCAGTCGGTGTCCCATAAATTCCTGTCCCGCAATAATACGAGCCTCCTAAATCGACCATTTTAACCGGATGAAACACTAACCGTCCCACGATATCCTTATTCTTATTCTTGTCAACCGAGTTGATCCCCGATCCGTTGAAAAGGCCAACCTTGTAATCCACTAAAAACCTGTGTGCATATTTCCAAAAGCTACCTCCAACCTGAACACCAATATCGCGCCCGTTTTGATTCCCGATTACATCAGATCCACGGGCAACTAAAGCTTCTACGACCTGAGATCGGTCCATCAATTCCATTTTATTGGAGGATGCCAGGTTTTCAAATGAAAAGGGAATTTTTGCCTGACCTATTGTAAAATTCAAATAATCAAAGAGTTTAATTTCAGCATAAGCATCAAGCAGTTTAGGTGTACCTGCCAAATCGGCCTGCAAACGATACCCAAAGTAGGGACTTATGTTGCCCCGAAAATCGAGCCTTGCCCTGCGAATATCAAAACCATCAATTTTTCCGGATTGTTCAGGAAACTGGTACCGAATCTGGCTATAACCGCTCAATTGCAATGGTCTTGAGGTTGTGGCAAGAAAAGTCTTCTTATTTGCATCCAGATCTTGCTGTTTAATTGCAGCTTCTGCCCTTATAGAATCAGCCTCCTCCTGAGAAATCGTTTTATTTCGGATGAGCAAATTTAAAACATCATTCGTGGTTTGTGCAAAATTGGGGATGGAAAATATTAAAAAAATCAATCCAAAAAAAAGTTTTTTCATCTTTAAAAACGGCTATTCCCTAAATGATTTATTTTCCCCTCAAATTAACCCTTATTACTGATCTTCAGGATATCCTAATGTATGAGATGATTCAATCTAAAACATTAAATATTTCATATTCAAACCAATAATAATAAACTATTTCCAGTCATGCCGGGGTAAAACATCCTGAAACGACTCTTTTTAAAAAGCCGATACAAAAATGGGGGGGAAAGAAACAATTGGCAATACCCTGAATTGTGTATTTAATCTAACCGTATCTAGGTATGCAAAAAAATACCCTACCTGGGGAGGGTAGGGTAATTAATTTAATGATCGTGATTGTTAATCAAACTCTTCTCATCACTTCGCTTCCATTCTGGCTGGATATTAAAATGATGGATTTCGTATCGGTCAAGAATCAGGTCCACCTCTTCGAGTATAACCTCGAAATGGGAAATCTTGAAATCTTTCTCAAGATCGAGATGTGCCTCCAGCATCATCTCGTGATCATCGAGTTTCCAGACATGTACATGGTGAATATTTTTAACACCTTCGATTTTGGCAATCTCGACAGCAATCTCCTCAATATTAATATGCAAAGGGGTAAACTGCATAAAGATCCTTAATGCGGCATAAAAAATCCCCCAGCTGCTATAAATCAGGTAAATTGAGATCAAAATAGTCAAAACGCCGTCGACCCAAAACCACCCAAGAAAAGTGATCGCGAATCCACCGACGAAAACACCCACCGATGTGAGCATATCGGTAAAGAGGTGCAGATAAGCAGAACGCATATTGATATCTGTTTCAGCCCCCTTTTTTACCAGTAATGCACTCAACCCATTGAACAGGATTCCCAGTGCAGCGAGATAGATTACAATATTTCCTTCGATCGGCCTGGGATGCATAAAGCATTCGATGGCCTGCTGGATC
>CANJNY010000145.1 GCA_947475715.1 Prolixibacteraceae bacterium | reverse complement strand
GAAATATGGGAATGGTGAAATTGCCGATTTATCTTTTGCCTTGAGAACCGCAGCGGTAAATGAAGCCTATATTTTTGGTACAGAGGGATATATTAAAATCGAGGATGTTTTTGCTGTCCCGACAAGGGCTTCATTAGTCATCAACAAGCAGGAAGCGGAGGCGCTTGAAGAGCCGATCATCGGGAACGCCCTCAATTACGAAGCCGAAGAGGTGATGCGCTGCCTCAGGGCAGGGCTCAAAGAATCGCCGCTGATGCCGCTGGATGAATCAATTCAGATTATGGAAATCATGGATAATCTGCGGAAACCGTGGGGACTGGTTTATTCAAATGATAAATTATAATTTTTTTGCTGCCAAATCCCCTAAACTGTTATATTACAAATTGATATTTGTTAGATGCCTTTGAATGAAATATCTAAATATGATGATCAATAAAAAAAATAATTACACCCTCCATGAAATCAATTTTTCGCATCGTAATCCTATTCCTAATCACCACCTCCTGCACTCAAAGTGTCCGGTTAAAAGTCACCAATCTAAGATGTGAGTACAAAATAAATCCACTGGGGATAGATGTCGAAAAACCACGTTTTAGCTGGAACCTTGAATCGGATCGCCGTGGAGCAGCCCAGACTTCTTACCAGATATTTGTCTCTTCCGACCTGCAAAAGCTGGATGAAAATATAGCTGATCTATGGGATAGCCAAAAGATCTCTTCCGATAAATCGATTCAGATCCCATACGAAGGAAAACCGCTGCTGAGTAATCAGAAATATTTCTGGAAAGTGATAATCCGGGACCAGGAGGGCACGGTTCATACCAGCCAACCAAACTTCTGGACAACGGGACTGCTTGATGCGTCTGACTGGAAAGCAAAATGGATCGGACTTGACAAGGCGGTGGGAGACGACGATCCCAATGCCACACATAAGGTACTCTCTGCACGGATGCTGAGGCACGAATTTACAGTGGCGAAAAAAGTAAAATCAGCAACATCCTTTATTTCAGGACTTGGTCTGTTTGAATTCTACCTGAACGGTGTGAAAATCGGAGATCAGGTTCTGGCTCCTGGATTGACCGAATATAACAAAAGGGCGTTTTACATGACCTTCGATGTAACGAAGAATCTTCAATCGGATAAAAATGCAATCGGGGTGATCCTTGGAAACGGCCGTTTCTTTGCACCACGGGCGGGAGGTACAGAACGGACAAAAACCTATGGCTTTCCGAAGGTAATCTGCCAACTTGAAATTCAGTACGAGGATGGAACATCATCAACCGTAATCAGTGATGAAACCTGGAAACTCACTGCTAATGGCCCAATCCGGAAAAACAGCGAATATGACGGAGAGTATTACGATTCCCGAATGGAGTTTATGGATTGGAGCAAAGTCAGCTTTGACGATGCCGGGTGGCAGAATGCAGAACTTGTTGCGAAACCGGGCGAGAAACTGGTTTCGCAGCCAATCGATCCGATTAAAATAATGGGTCAGGTCACTCCTGTGGGCGTAAAAGAGATCAAACCGGGGACGTTTATTTTTGATATGGGTCAGAATATGGTTGGCTGGACAGCGCTTTTTGTGAAAGGTAAAAAGGGGGATAAAGTAACACTGCGGTTTGCCGAGCGGCTAAATGATGATGGAAGTCTGTTCCTTGCAAATATCCGCACCGCAGAGGTTACCGACACCTATATCCTCAAAGGAGATGGCGACGAAAAATGGGAACCCCGGTTCACCTATCACGGTTTTCAATATGTCGAAATGACCGGATATCCGGGAACTCCTTCGCTCGCCTCAATAAAGGGTAAAGTGATCCATGACGCCCTTGATGTAAATGGTTCGTTCAGCTGCTCAAATCCATTGATTAATAGCGTGTATAAAAATTCATGCTGGGGAATTAAGGGGAATTACCGCAGTATTCCTACCGACTGTCCACAGCGCGATGAACGTCAGGGGTGGCTGGGCGACCGGTCGGCAGAATGTACCGGTGAGAGTTACATCTACGATATTTCAAAACTCTACAACAAGTGGGTGACCGACATTAACGATACCCAGATTGAGAGCGGTAGTCTCTCCGATGTGGCTCCGTCGTACTGGCCATTCTTTACCGATAACACCACCTGGCCCGGGACTTTCCTCTTTGCATCAGATATGTTGTATACCCAATATGGCGATCTGAAAACGATTGAAACTAATTACCCGGCCATGCAAAAGTGGATCACTCACATGAGCGGGTTCCTCAATGATGGAATTATGCCTAAGGATATGTACGGCGACTGGTGTGTGCCGCCCGAAGTATTGACTTACACCAATTCGAATGATCCTCAAAGAATTACCAGAGCAGATTTTATCGGCACGACCTATTTTTATGGTGAGTTAAAACTTATGGTGAAGTTTGCCCGCCTGTTGGGCAAAGAAAATGACGCTGCAGCTTATTCTAAAACTGCGGATCAGATGAAGGAGGCATTCAACAATAAATTCCTTGACAAAACGGTGATCAAATACAGCAATAATACCTGTACTGCAAACATACTCGCCCTGGCTTTTGATCTTGTACCCCTGGAATATAAAAACAAAATAGTTGAGAACCTGCTTCAGAAAATATTGAGTGAAAACGGCGGTCACATTGGTCATGGTATTATTGGCGGACAATGGTTGATGCGTGCCTTAACCTCTGCCGGTCATGCCGACGTCGCCTACTTACTGGCTGCTCAATCGACCTATCCGGGCTGGGGTTACATGGTCAAACAAGGGGCCACAACCATCTGGGAGCTCTGGAACGGGAAATATGGTGATCCGGGAATGAACTCGGGGAATCATGTGATGCTGTTGGGTGATCTTATTATCTGGTATTACGAAGATCTGGCCGGGATCAAACCCGATCCGGATATCCCGGGATTCAAACACATCATCATGAAGCCCAATGTCGTTGGTGATTTAACCAATGTTGAGGCCTCCTATAATTCGAGTTATGGCAGGATTACCAGCAGCTGGCAACTGGCAGCTGGTAAATTTACATGGAATGTTACTATCCCCGCAAATACATCGGCTACTGTTTATGTTCCAACACTGAATAAGGAGGAGGTGAAGGAAAGCGGAAAGTCAGCTTCATCGGGTGACGGTATTAAATTTATCAGCTGGGAAGGTAATCTGGCACGCTTTGAAATTAAGTCGGGGAAATACACCTTTACCTCGAATGGTGTGAAGAAGATTACCACTGAAGCGTATGTTTCTACCCCGATTATCACCCCTTCGGATACCATTCTGACAATAGGGAAAAAGCTCATGGCCCAAATAACCTGTGCCGATACAGCTGCGATAATCCATTATACCATTGATGGTTCAGAGGCGAATAGTTCTTCACCGGTATATAAAAATCCGATCGAAATATCGGGCAAGACTATCCTTCGGGCACAGGCATTCCTCGAGGGGTACCATTCGAGCAATCAGTCAAGGGTTATCTACGATTATGTCGATCCGGCAAAAAATGGGATATTATGGTCTCTTTACAATGCGAAAGTGATTAAGATGCCCGATCTGACTAAATTAAAGCCGGCGAACCATGGTTGTTCGTTGGAATTTAATCTGGCTAAGATCGAGAATCCCAAACATAATTTTATCCTTCAGCTTAAAACCTTTATTCAGATTGATAAGGGGGGGAAATATACGCTCTATATCACATCCAATGATGGAAGTAAATTGTACCTCGACAACCATCTTTTTATTGACAGTGACGGGGAGCACGGTGCAAAGGAGATGAGTAACACCACATCCCTCGAAAAGGGGCGCCACCTGATTACCGTCGAGTATTTTCAGGGGGGAGGGGGCAAGTTCTTATCGGTCTCCTACAGTTCTGATGAAATTGGTTATCAGCCTATCCCGGCATCAATTCTATTTATGTCAAAAAACCAGTGATAATAAAAGAGACTTCCTTGGAAGCCGATGCTTCTTCCTTTCTGCTTTGAAAATATTCAGAATGATTTGATTTTCTAAACGATCCATCAGAAGACATTTATTCCATAGAGATGAAAAGATTCCTGATTGAAACGATGCATATTCCTGAAAAAGAGATTATTAAGGATCATCATGCCCGCCACACCTCCACCAATATGCGTAATTGTGCGCGTCTGATCTTTCGGTATGGTATTCCAATGGACAAGCCATGTATAAGTTCAAGCAACAAGGAACAAAGTCATTATATTTCGGGTAAAGGGATGGAAAATCGGTGCATCGAGGAGCAGGGTTATTCCGCTTATAAAAATGGGAACAGAATCTCGAAAACCGAGGATGAATTATTTCTGCGATAATCTCTCTGGTTCAATACCAGCTATAGGGTAAATTTATAAAGATATTTTACTCTTTTCTGATCATAACCGCCTCGCTTTTTTCAGATTCCAGTCCAGCCTGGTTGATAAGTGTTATCTGGTATTTGTCTTTGTTTTTTTTACTGACTTTGGTATCTGAATATTCAAACTTATCATACCACTCAACCGGGTTATCATGGTAATCAATTTTGAAATTCCATTTTGAATAAATCGAATCCTCATTGATTACCTTATCATTTTTGTATATCCGGAAGCCTCCAACCCCGCTTTCAATGTCTGAATTAGCCTGCCAGCTAATTATATTGCTCTTTCCGTTATTTTTAACTTGAACATTATACGGTGGTGCAGCTGGGGGTGTTTTGTCTGTAACACTCCCGGTTCTTACAAACTCTGACCATTTTTCAGCAAACGCTTTATCCGGAAACCAGTTCCCCTGGTTTTTATAATTACTCTCTTTAAGAGGGTTTGTAACCTTAAAATTATCAAGATCAATAAAGCATTCGTGATTTCTGTCGATTGTGGTAGTATTGTCTGACCGTAGCTTTAAGATTGATTCGATAAATGATATTGCCAGTAACCGTGATTTTGCACTCTCATGGCCTGAAGTAGGATCCGGCGCTATGCAGACCGGGGAATTTTTCCTGATCCGGTATTTCATGGCTTCAATTGCAGTGGCCCAGACGAAATTACTGAATACGTCATAACTCTCCTGAATTCCTAAAAGGCAAAGCACGGGAACTTGTAATCCCAAACTGCTGGTATCTGCCCATGCCGGTGATTTCAAAACCGCACATAAAATCTTTTCAGGATGCTGCAGAACCATCTTGTAAGCCCAATGTCCGCCTCCGGAATGACCCCAGATTACCCACGGAACACTTTCTAATTCTTTATGATCCGATTGTTTTGCAATTTCTGTAATACCCTTTAAAAATGTAGTATATGAACCTTCATCCGGTTTTATCCAATCAAAGCAATCTGTGGTACTTGTATAAGATGAGCCCATTAGTACAAAATCGTGTTTTCTGGCCAGTGCCCGCCATTGCGGGTCATAAAATGCATTACGTCCTGATTTGAACGCTGATTCGCCACACCCATGCTGGTGAAAAATAATACCTTTAATCGATTTTATATTTTCAGGTATCCACACAAAATATTCAACTTCTTTGAACTTTCCAATGACCGGCTGAAGTTTTACTTTGTATTCCTGAGCAAGCAAATGACTGGACAAAAAAACAGTGAGTAATATGACTAATTTTCTCATTTGGTGGATATTAAATAGGATATTTTTGTAATCGCATTTTTTAACGCGCTGGAATGATTCAAATATATAACAATTTTCAATGTACTTTATTCAATATAAAGGAAGCATTTTGCAGATGACTACTGTATTTTTGGATAAAATCAAACAAATTAGTCAACGAAACCAATATAAACCTTTGATATGAGTACCAATAAATTGTTCTGCCTGATCTTTTTAAGCCTGTTAGCCCTTATCACGTTTGCCCAAAATAAACCCCAACCCCGCGACTTCACCCAACTCGTAAATCCGTTTGTCGGAACTGTCGGTAGCGGAAATACCTTTACCGGTCCGGTCCTTCCCTATGGCATGGTGCAGCTCGGACCCCATTTAAATTATAATGCAGATCAGCAATCCGGAACTATCTACGGCTTCAGCCACACCCATCTGAGCGGAATGGCAGGCGGCGGAAACGGGGTGGCCGGAGATGTAATCTTTATGCCTGCACTCGATGACAACCAGTTGTCGGCTTCGTTCTTACACGCAAATGAGAGCGCTTCACCCGGTTATTATAAAGTAAAACTCGATAAATCGAATATAGTGGTTGAACTCACTTCAACAACAAGGGTCGGCTTCCACAAGTACACTTTCCCCGAATCAAAAAATGGGACCATCGTTTTAAAACTTGAAAAAGGTTCTTTGACCGTTGACGGGGAGGAAATCTCAGGATGTAACAACAATCGCGTTTATTTCGTTGCCAGATTCTCCAGGCCATTTAACAGTTTCGATTGTACCAATGATGGCAAATCTGTTCAGGTAAGTAAGGTTGTTAAGGGGGAGCATCTCAATGGTCTCTTTCGGTTTGATACCAAAGCGGGGGAACAAATACTTCTTAAAGTTGGAATCTCAATGGTGAGCGTTGAGGGAGCACGAAATAACCTTGAAACTGAGTTAAAGGGATGGGATTTCAACCAGGTGAAGGAAAATGCCCGGAAGACCTGGAACAAGGAGCTGGGTAAAATTGAAGTCGAAGGAGGTACTCAAACGGAGCAGATCCTTTTTTACACCTCACTTTATCACGCAATGATCCATCCAAATATCTATATGGATTGTGACCGGAAATTTCATAGTACAAACGGAAAGGTTTATACTGCAACAGATTTTGATAACTATACGAACTTCTCCCTCTGGGACACTTTCCGTGCGCTGCATCCGCTTTATACGATCATCAACAGAGAGAAAACAGCACAGTTTATCCGCTCTTTTCTCGAACGTTATGACCACAACGGCAGAATGCTGATTATGGAATTTGACGGAGTTGAAGGTTCAGAGCCTCCAATGATTGGCTATCACTCCTTATCTGTTCTTGCAGATGCCTATGTGAAAGGGATCCGTAATTACGATGTTCCCAAAGCTTTCGAGGCGATGAAAAAGGTGACCAATGACAATATCCGTCCGGAGAAAGACCTTTATCTTCAATATGGGTTTATCCCTTCCGATCTCAAAGGGCAATCGGTGTCACGAACCCTCGAATGTAGTTATGACGATTGGTGTGTAACCAGGCTCGCGCAGGATTTTAATCAGAACGATAACCTTTATTACAGTCAGCGGGGCGAATTTTATAAGAATGTTTTCTCCAAAGAGGTCAATTTTATGAGAGGCCGCAAAAGCAATTTTGAGTTCGTAACGGGTTTTGATCCGATGGAAACTATCAACCATTATACCGAAGCCAATGCTTATCAGTACTCCACCTTTGTTCCACAGGATATTGAGGGTCTTATAAAACTCATGGGTGGCGATCAACCATTTGAAGCATGGCTCGATTCCTGTTTCTCTGTTAAGACAGATTATTCAAAGATCAATCTGAAGGATGTAACAGGACTTATCGGTCAGTATGCCCATGGAAATGAGCCCAGTCACCATATTGCATATTTATACAATTATGTTGGAACCCCATGGAAGACTCAGAAAATGGTTCGGCAGATACTCTCAACGCTCTATTTCAATAAACCCGAGGGAATCGATGGGAACGAAGATTGCGGACAAATGTCGGCATGGTATGTGATGAGCGCCATCGGATTGTATTCCGTAACTCCGGGTATGGATTATTATGTGATAGGAAGCCCGCTGTTTGATAAAGTTAAAATCAATCTTGAAAATGGCAAATCCTTCGAAATCACAGCAAATAAAAACAGTGAGAGCAATAAGTATATCCAAGCGGCAAGCCTGAACAGAGAGCTTTATTCTAAAACCTACCTGAAAGACTCAGAAATTCAGAAGGGTGGAAAGATCGTTTTTGAAATGGCTGATGCCCCAAATAAATCATGGGGTTTAAAGAAAGAGGATCGCCCATATTCACCGACCAAAACATTCCATTACGCAAAGAGCCCCAGGATCGGTTTCTCTGATATTCTTTTCCTTGAAAACAGAACGATAACCCTTTCTGCGACAGAACCCGGGGCAAAGATTTATTATACGTTAGATGGGTCTGAGCCAACCGATAAATCAACCTGTTATACGACCCCAATTACGATATCTAAAACTTCGGTTCTGAAAACCACGAGCTATGTAAAAGGGATTCCCCCAAGTTATCCCGAAACCGTCCATTTCAGGCAGATTGAAATGCTCGAAGCTGTCGAAGCTTCAGATCTTAAACCGGGGGTGAATTACTTATACAAGGAGGCGGATATGATGAATACCGGTTACATGAAGAATCTCCCCGTCCTGGATAGCGGTGTTCTCGGGACTTTTAATGTGAACCAGATTAAGGATGAACGGCAATTTGGATATAATTTTTCGGGTTATTTAAAAGTTCCGGAGACCGGTGTCTATACCTTTGCGCTGGAGGCGAATGATGGCGCCGTGTTACTGATTAACGACAAGATGATTATCGATAATGACGGTGGCCACAGGGCCCAGAAACTCGATACGAAGATAGGACTTAAAAAAGGTTGGCATCCTATCAAAGTGGACTATTTCCAGCAGGGGGGTGCCAAAAGTCTGAATTTGAACTGGGAAGGTCCGGGAGTTAAAAATCAGGAGGTTCCGGCAGAGGCGTTGTTTCATTGAACATATCGATTATAAGTAATAGGAATAATTTAGTGTCGTACATTATGAACTATATCAATAACTTTTTCACAAACAGTTTATTTTATGTAATTATACTTAAATTTGAGTTAAAAACTTAGCATAATGATAGAAGATGAATTTATTGGTACCTGGAAACTGGGGTATTGGAAAAATACCGATGGTAAAGGAGTTGTCTCTTATCCATTTGGCGAAAAGGCTCAGGGTTTTATTTCATACACCCCTGACGGGTATATATTTGCAGTGCTTAGCAAAGATGGCCGGCAACCGTGTTTAAGCAACGATCCGCATGGCGTGAGTGAAACAGAAAAAATATCCTCCTATGATAGTTATTTCTCCTATTGCGGTAAATTTGAAATTAAGGAGCAATCGGTTATCCATCATATTCACTCTTGCTCATTCCCAAACTGGAATGGAACAGACCAGTTAAGAAATTATACTTTTAATAATAATACCTTGTTATTAGTAACTCAACCATTTTTGATTGATGGATCAGTTCAGATATCTGAATTATTTTGGGAGAAAGAATAGTCTGATCATTGAAGGATCCGTAATGCACTAACTCAAGATGAGTACACTGCAGATCCTTGATAATTAATGAACTTCAGACCTTACCGGTTCGGACTTTTGATCACCTCGTACCAGATCTCCCCATTTCTCAGGATTGGCCGGTATTGTACTCCGCCAAGTATATAAAATATTTCCCCGTTGATTTTCACCTTTTCATAACCGCGTGGAATACTCTCAACAATAGCCCCCAAGGGTGGTGCAACTACTTCATATTCATTGTTCCTGTGAATATAATAGGTTCCTCCATAGTAATAATATGGAAATCCTCCGATATTAAAACTCAGAAAACCTCTTGGAAGGATTCCGATTCTAAGTCCGAAAGGTGGAGGTGCAATTACGTATCCATTGTTATAGGGTCGGTAATAAAATCCGTTCCTGAAATGATAATAATTCCCTCCATAAGGTATCCGATAGGCTGAATGCGGTAGCCGGTGAATATAAGCACCATGCGCTGGCATTCTCGAATAGTGCCATGAGGGATTCCGATGACCACCTCCATGCCGCTGTGCATCTGCAAGATTAGCTGAACTTAAAACTAATGTAAAACATAAAGTGATTAAAGCCAAAATTTTCCGGATTTGTCCCTGATTGGTAAAATAGCTGAATTCTAATATATTGTTTTTCATGGCGTTATGTTATTTTGAAATCCAATTATACATCTTGAAAAACTTCTGTTCCATCATAAAATATCCAAAAACTGGGCCAAACTATAATTTATAACTTTTTTTAAGATTTGATCAATATTTAATGTGCTTTATCCAATATTATAGAAGTATTTGGCAAAGGACCAATGTATTTTTGAATAAAATCCAACGACTAAATTACCAATACTTCTATAATCAGTTAAAAAATGAATATCATCAAATTATTCCTGGTGCTTTCTATAAGCTTAGTGTCCTTCATTGCTTTTGCACAGACTAAAGGTGAAAGTATCAATTTTACGCAACTTGTTAACCCATTTATGGGAACTGCAGCCGACGGGAATACCTATCCGGGTGCGGCTTTCCCCTTTGGTTCAGTCCAGCTGAGTCCCGATTCAAAGCTTACCGGCGGAGGTATATGCGGCGGATATTATTATCCCGACTCCACGATTCTCGGATTTTCGCATACCCATCTTAGCGGTGTGGGGGAACCTGAATACCGGGATCTCCTTTTTATGCCCACTGTTGGTGCAATAAATCTGCTTCCCGGAATTGAAAAAGGGGGTAAACAAGGGTATAAATCCTATTTTGATCATAGCCAGGAGTCTGCATCACCGGGTTATTATTCCGTTTTCTTGCGCGATTATGGTGTAAATGTGGAGCTTACTACTACCCTGCGATGCGGATTTCATAAATATACATTTCCAAAATCAGATAGTGCCCATGTGATCATCGATTTGCAGCACCCGGGCGGTGCCGAAGAGCTTTACCTCAAAAAGGTGAGTGAAACCGAAATTGAAGGATTGCGCCGTTCGCACGGATGGGCCTGGGATCAGTATGTCTATTTTGTGGCAAGGTTTTCCAAACCTTTTTTATCCGTTGATCTGGCCGTTGATGATTTAATTTTAACAGGTCAATCCGAGGCCCGTGGTAAAAATGTAAAAGCTTCAGTTAATTTCCGAACCAATAAGGATGAAGCCATTCTCGTTAAAGTTGGCATATCGGCGGTTAGTGTCGATGGGGCACGGAAAAATCTCAATGCCGAAATCAGTGACTGGAATTTTGACAAGGTAGTTGCCGGTGCGAAAAAAGCATGGAACAGCGAGTTGTCGAAAATCGAGGTCGAAGGTGGCAGACCGGAGGACCGGAAGAATTTCTACACGGCGATGTACCACGCCTTTTTAAATCCGAATCTGTTTATGGATATCGATGGCAAATACCGGGGAACAGATCATAAGGTTCACGAAGCGAAAGGTTTTACCAATTATACCGTTTTTTCATTGTGGGATACTTTTCGCGCTTTACATCCTCTTTTCACGATTATCGATCAGCAGCGGACCACCGATTTTGTCAAAACGCTGTTGCAGATCTACGATGACGGAGGACGACTTCCAATGTGGCCCCTTGCCGGAAATTATACCGATGATATGCTCGGTTACCACGCGGTTCCCGTTATCGCAGATGCCTATATCAAAGGTATTCGCAATTATGATCTGCAGAAAGCTTACAAAGCAGTAAAACACAGTGCCGAACTCGATAAACTGGGGCTGAAGTATTATAAAAAAATAGGTTATCTTCCCTATGAACGTCAGGGTGAATCGGTCTCCAAGACCCTTGAATATTGCTACGATGACTGGTGTATCTCCCAAATGGCTAAAGAGATGGGTGAAAAGAATGATTATCTTAGGTATCATCAGCGCGCCCACAATTACGAAAATGTGTTTGACACTTCAGTCGGATTTATGCGTGGGAAAAGGATGGACCGCAGTTGGCAGGCTCCCTTTGACCCTCTGGTAAATTCAGCCTATTCCGAAGGAAATGCCTATCAGTATCTGTTTGTCCCTCATGATGCCGACGGACTTAAGCATCTTATCGGAGGTGATACGAAATTTTCCGAATGGCTGGATGTTCTTTTTACGCTAAAATCAGGAAAAGAGGAGCGTGGAATGATCGGACAATACTGGCATGGAAATGAGCCGGGGCACCACCTTCCTTACCTTTATAATTATGCAGGTGAACCCTGGAAAACTCAGAAACTGGTCCGACAGATTCTAACCGAACTCTACCACGATAAACCCGATGGATTGGCAGGTAATGAAGATTGCGGTCAGATGTCAGGGTGGTATATCTTAAGCGCCATGGGCTTTTATTCCGTCGCTCCGGGACAGAATATTTATGCGATCGGATCGCCCTTGTTCACAAAGGCAACCATCAACCTTGAAAACGGGAAAAAGTTTACTGTCAGAGCAAACAATAACAGCGAAGCCAATTATTATATCCAGTCTGCAAAACTCAACGGGAAGGTATATCCTTTTGCCTACCTTCGACATGAAGATATTATGAACGGCTCGGAACTGGTTTTCGAGATGGGATCAACGCCCAATAAGCAATGGGGAAGTGGTGCCAAAGAGCGCCCCTATTCCGAAAACGGTGATCCGGTAGCAATGGTCCCCTATATCAAATCGGGTGAAACTTTATTTGCGGAGTCTACCGAAGTAACCCTTGCCAGTGAAAATAAAGAGGCCGAAATCCGTTATACACTCGATGGATCTGACCCGAAAATATCATCCGAGAGGTATATTTCTCCGATCAATATTGCAAAATCAGTGACTCTGAAAATGAGTGCTTTTTGTAAAAACAGAATGCCGAGTTTTCCCGTCGCAATTGAATTTAAAAAAGCGGTTTTGGCTGAGCCGGTCAGGAATGTTAAGGTGAAACAAGGGTTGAACTACGATTATTTTGAACGCTTTTTCGTCACATGCGACGATTTGGATATTAGCAAACCACTTAGTTCAGGTGTAACAGATATGTTTTCGATAAAGAATGCCCCCAAAGAGAATTACTATGGCTATCGTTTTTATGGCTACATTAATGTTCCTAAGGATGGGATTTATAATTTTTTCCTCACCTCAAATGATGGAAGCAGATTACATATCG
>CANJNY010000144.1 GCA_947475715.1 Prolixibacteraceae bacterium | reverse complement strand
TCGTGGTTGCCGTTTGGGAATCACCTATCCTGAAATCACCGAGATGCAGGCACGTGCTATCATCGAAGCTGCGATGAACCTCAAAGCTAAAGGTATAGATGCCCGTCCTGAAATCATGGTGCCATTGATTGGTACTGTAGCTGAATACAAGAATCAGGCTGATATCATTAATGCAACTGCAGAAGCTGTATTTGCTGAGCGTGGTGACAGGATCGACTACCTTGTTGGAACGATGATCGAAGTTCCCCGTGCAGCTCTTACTGCCGAAGGTATTGCCAAAGAAGCACAGTTCTTCTCTTTTGGTACCAATGACCTTACCCAGATGACTATGGGCTTCTCGCGCGATGACGCCGGTAAATTCTTACCTGCTTATCTTGACAAGGGAATCTTGAAACAAGATCCTTTCCAGGTTTTGGATCAGCATGGTGTTGGTCTGTTAATCGAAATGGCTGTTGCCAAAGGTCGTTCAACCCGTCCTGACATCAAATTGGGAATCTGCGGAGAACATGGTGGCGAACCAAGTTCAGTTGAATTCTGCGATAATGTAGGTCTTGATTATGTGAGCTGTTCACCTTTCAGGGTTCCAATCGCACGTTTGGCTGCTGCACAGGCAAATTTGAGAAAACAATAAGTTGATTTGAATGATAAATAAAGAAGGCGCTGAGAGGCGCCTTTTTTAGTATCGATCTGTTAAATTGCCAATAGAGAAGAAAAAAAGACAGAGGCAGGGAGAGATCGGAGAAAAACTAACACGGAGGTAGAGAGAGCACGGAGAAAAATTAACACGGAGGCACGGATAGCACGGAGGGACACAGAGAAATAATTTCTCCGTGAGCCTATGTGTACTCCGTGCCTGCGTGGTTCCTTTTCTCCGTGAACCTTTGTGTCCTCTGTGCCTCCGTGGTTTCTTTTCTCCGTGAATCTATGTGTACTCCGTGTCTCCGTGGTGATTCTTTTTAATATAAACCAAGCTCAAAAATGGAAAACAGGATTTCAATTAAGGAGTAATAAATCCCCACCCTACTGATTCTTCATCACCCTATTCCGCCCCTTTCGCTTGCGGATAGTGCGGTGTTTATATTCGTTCGAGATGATGCTTATATTGCCATCAATCTCGAGTACTGCAAGGTCAACCTCCCGAATCTCAGCTACTCCATGTTCCCTTACTGCTTCGAGAATCTCTTCATGAGTGATCCGCGCCTTATCCATATTGACCTTGTTAAGCTGTCCCTTGTAGATCAGCAGCATTTCATTTCCCTGAACGTAGTTCCCAAGTTTTGGAAAACGATAGAGCAGAAATTTAAACAGGTAATTGATGATAAACAGGGTGGAGGCAGCCACTAATCCTCCGGATAAAGTGGAGTCTGAACCCACCATCGCATTTTGAACGGCATTGCTTATAAGCAGAATAAAAACCAGATCAATAATTGAAAGTTGCGCCAGCTCCTTCTTTCCAAATAACCGGATCGCTACAATAATAAACAGATAAACAACCGAGCTGCTTAGGGCAATCTTCAGATATCCTTCAAATAATTCCATCTTTTAAAATTTGAATATAATTTGTCTTTTAATTGCCCAATAGCTTGTCCACAACCATCGGAGGGATTCGCATGTGAGTTATTCATTCATGTTTGTGTTTATTGAATCTGCTCGTTTTATTTATCCTTATCCCAAAACCGAGGCCCCGATTAGCCTGCCAATCCCAAAGGTAATAGCAGCTGCAGCCAGTCCGAAAATAACCTGTCGGAGGCCGGAATACCAGATGCTTTTTCCCGTAAACAGTGTGATTGAACCGCCGATCAGGAATAATCCGAATCCGCTTAAAATTGAACTTAATAAAATTGCACGGAATCCTCCAAGAAAGAAAAACGGGATAACCGGTATTATCGCACCAACAGCAAATAAGATGAAGGATGCCACAGCTGCTTCCATAGCTGATCCTTCAAGATCTTCTTTGTTGATCCCCAACTCCTCTTTGATTAATACTTCGTGGGCAAGCTCTTTATTTGAGATAATATCTTTAGCCATCTTCTGAGCCTGCTCTTCCGGAATTCCTTTCGATTGGTAGATCAGGGCTAATTCCCACTGTTCACCTTCAGGGTTATTTTCCAACTCTTCCAGTTCAAGCTGCATTTGATTTTCATAAAGTTCTTTTGAACTTGTAACAGAAATCCATTCGCCCAGTGCCATTGACAACGCTCCGGCAAGTAACCCCGCCAGTCCGGTAAAAAGGACTGTACTCTGGCCACTTGCTGCACCGGCAATTCCCATTACTAGAGAAAAGTTTGAAACCAGACCATCATTGCCGCCTAAGACAGCGGCTCTGAGGGCATTCCCACCAACTGAGCGATGCCGCTTCTCAAATCGCGCCAGATAGTTGCCAGAAATACTGGGATGGTTGGCTGCGATGTTTTGAAGTATCGTAACATGTGCAGTATCAGAAAGCGATCTTTCTGCATTGAGGTTTTTTCGTGAGTTGATCACCGACAGGGAGATGTTTTTCTCGGTATCCATCAAAATGCCCAGGATAAAATCATAACCCAATAGCTTTCCGATCTTATTCAGCAGTCGTGCCCTGACCGAAGGTGGTGGCATATTGGCCGGATCGAGATTGTTGAGCTTCATAAAGGCTGTGGCATGCCCCTTTTCGATTTCCGACATTTGCCTGAATACGTTGACGATATTGGGATCGTGTTCGTGCTCAGCAAGTATCTTATAAAGATAACTTGCATCAATCTCGGTTTGAATGTTTTTAAAGTTGATCATCTGATTTTGTTAAATACTTTAGGGCCGGCCCCCCCCCATTTTGACTTAACAAATTTATAATAAAAATACGTGTTAAGGCTATTGATTCCCTTATACCCATTCCAAATTAATGCGCTTAGGGTTCCCAAATCATAATGGTTTTATCTCTTTATGTCATGAAGTTGCAGGAAACAGAAATCAGTTTATGATATCAACGGAAGCAAAGGTCCTTCTTATCCCTTTCGTATACTTAACTTTAGGATAACCAAAGATTACAAATAATCCCTCACGGCTTTTGAATTTAATTCCATATTTCTCCCGCAGATCCTTTGCCTTTCTACCGTATTGAATAAATGGGTGGATTCCTCCGATCATACAGGTGCCTAATCCAAGTGACTCACCTGCAATCATGGCATAGGTCGCGGCAATCAACGGATCGGCGGGATCGGTATAAGGTGATCCGTAAAAATAGATGGCCAGAGGTGCATCATAGGTCACCAGGTCAACCCGTTGTGCCATACTCTCCGTGTAAACCTTTATTATGGGCTTTACAAACTCCCGCATCAGCTGGTCATTGGTTTTTCCCCAGAAGGGGCGCATAATTGTCAGGAACAATCCTGAAACAAACCATTTAAAACTTACCAGGAAGTTACAGAAATCTTCGGAGAATTTTCGCACCTTTTCGGGAGAGTCAAGGATCATCAGGTGAACATCCGACGGAGGGATTCCCATCGGAGCGGTGACTGCAGCATCGATGATTTTCTGAATGATTTCCCGTCCGACCGGCTTATCTTTAAATTCGCGGAGGCTTCGTCTCGATTTGAATAAATTTATCAATTGATCATAGTTTGCGCAATTCTCTTTCGGGGGAAGTTCAAACAGATCATCGGGAGACAATTCCCGTCCGGTTATTTCAATGGCTCCTGTAGGACATATTGCCATACAGTGGCCGCAGGCGACGCAACCAAACAGTGGATTACTGGTTAATTCAGCTTTCTCGGAAATGATTTGAAAGTTGAAATCCTTACAGACCTCGACGCATAATCCACAGCCATTACATTTGGATTCATCAATAGTGATTTCGCCTCTATCGATGGTTCGTGAAGTTGGAATAGCCATTTTAAATCACGTTTAATAATACCAAAATTAATAATAATTCATCAATATTTTCAATCTAAATAATTCACTTATCTTTGCATTTCAACAATCTAACACAGTGTGGCAAGGGTATTATCCATTGATTACGGAAATAAAAGAGTCGGATTAGCAGTGACAGATCCTTTTCAGATGATTGCCACGCGGCTCGCTACTGTTTCAGCAGAGGAGATCTGGAAATATTTATCCGATTATTTTGAACGTGAGCCGGTTGAACTTGTCTTGGTGGGCTATCCCAAACAAATGAATAATCAGCCTTCGGAAGCAATCAGGTATATTAATCCTTTCCTGAAAAAGTTTCAGATTCAATACCCAACAATGCCAATTCAATTAATGGATGAGCGGTTTAGTTCAAAGATGGCATTTCAGACCATGATTGATGCCGGTGTAAAAAAGAAAGACCGGCAGAACAAAGCGACCATTGATGGTGTTAGTGCTACAATTATCCTTCAGTCGTATCTTGAAGGGAAGAAATTTTTAAAGTAATAAGCATGATTTATCCCATTACCGTGTACGGAGATCCCGTACTTCGAAAAATAACCACCGATATTGATCAGAATTTCAAGGGAATTGAGCAACTTGTTGAAGACATGTTCGAGACCATGCATAATGCAGAAGGGGTAGGGCTCGCAGCTCCCCAGATCGGTCTTACCTGCCGTATTTTTGTTGTCGATCTCTCAGCTCTGGGAGAGGATGAGCCGCAGCTTAAAGATTTTAGAAAAGCATTTATCAATCCTCATATCATCGAAGAGACAGGCGAAAAGGTTTTAATTGAAGAGGGGTGTCTGAGTATTCCCGGCTTGAGAGAAGAGGTTCTTCGGTTTAGTACCGTTCGGCTAAAGTATCAGGATGCCGATCTAAAAGAATACGACGAGGTCTTTACCGGCTTTCCTGCCCGTGTAATACAGCACGAATACGACCACCTCGAAGGAGTTATGTTTGTCGATTATTGTTCGCCCCTTAAGAAACGGATTCTCAAAGGTAAATTAACCGATATTACCAAGGGACAGGTAACGACAAATTACCGGATTAAGGTGCCAAGGTGAGGGACTCAGAGCAGAGGAGATGGAGAGAGGGTGAGATGGATAGAGGGTGAGATGGATAGAGGGTGTGTCTTGTCCTGAAATAGGGTTACAGAAAAGTACATGTCAATCAGGATTATCACCCTTTTCGATGTGTTGCCCAATGAAACTGGCAGTTATCAACCCCTGGGAGGTGGCATGATTATAAATTGGCAATAAATATTTTCCATTTAATTTTGTATTTTTAACGTTGGATATTGCATTGATCGTCGTGATTTTTAACCGACATTTTATTCCAGATCTGTCACGTTCACTTCATTGTTAATTATTAATAATGAGCAATATATCTGAAATACTTAATCAGTCATCATTTTCCCGTTCCGACCTCGGGCAGCTCCTTCGATGCGAAGGGGAGGATATGCTGTGCCTCTTTGAACAAGGGAGGAGGATCAAAGAGATCTATACCGGAAATAAAGTTTATTTCAGAGGGCTGATAGAATTTTCAAATATTTGTGTGAAGGATTGTTTTTACTGCGGGATCAGACGCTCCAATCGCTCAGTTCAACGGTATAACCTCACCGATCATGAAATCTTGGAAGCCGCTCGTTTTGCCGATGAATGCAAATTTGGCTCGATCGTCTTACAATCGGGTGAAAACAACTCAGTCGCCTTTGCCGACCGGATTACGAGTTTAATCCGCCAGATCAAAGAACAAAGTAATGGGCGTCTTGGCATAACACTTTCGGTTGGTGAACAGTCGGAACCGGTTTACCGGCAATGGTTCGAAGCGGGCGCCCACCGATATCTTTTGCGCATCGAAACTACAAATCAAACCCTTTTTCACAAGATCCATCCTCAAAATCAACTGCACGATTTTAACCGTCGTCTCGATTGCCTGCATGCTCTTAGGGCCATTGGCTACCAAACCGGAACGGGTGTGATGATCGGGCTCCCTTTCCAGACGATGGATGATCTGGCACAGGATCTCCTCTTTTTTGAGCAATTCGGAATTGATATGGTGGGTATGGGACCGTATCTCGAGCACTCGAAAACGCCGCTATATAAATTTCGAAATGAACTCCTTCCAATTCAAAAAAGATTCGAGCTCGCGTTAAAGATGATTGCCACCCTAAGGATACTTATGAAGGATATCAATATTGCTGCGGCAACGGCACTTCAGGCCATCGATCCCATGGGACGGGAAAAGGGGATCAAGGTGGGTGCCAATATAATAATGCCCAATATCACTCCAGGTCTTTACCGCAACGATTACCTTCTCTACGAAAATAAGCCCTGTGTCGATGAGGAACCTGCCCAATGCAAAGGGTGTCTGGATGCACGGATAGCCATGGCTGATGGGGAGATCGGTTACGGAGAATGGGGAGACTCCCTGCATTTTAAAGCCAGAACAACGAAGTAAGCCAGCAGGAGATTTACTTTCCATTCCACCCATAAAAGGTGCACCAAAATCTGATTTTTTTCATGTTTTCAGATAAATTATAGCATCAATAACTTCAATAAGAATGATTATATTTATAAGAAATTAAGAATCCCCTTTTATTCAATTATTTATTCTAAAAACATTGATTATGGAAGCGCTTCTCCCTATTTTAGCAGTAATTATTGTCCTTTTCTTTTTTGCAGGAATACGGATTGTCCGGCCTACCCATCGGGCGTTGGTCGAACGGTTTGGGAAATATCACCGCTTTGCCGGTTACGGTTTTAACTGGATTATCCCGGGTATTGATATTATGTATAAAATTAATATCACTGAACAGATGATTAATGCTGAGCCTCAGGAGATTATTACCAATGATAATCTGAATGCAAAGGTAGATGCCCAGGTTTATTTTAAAATTAAATCAGACGAAGAGAGTGTGAAAAATTCTCAATATAATGTTAATAGCATCGAATATCAGATTGTCAATTTAGCCAGAACCACTTTAAGAAATATTATCGGAACCATGACATTGAAATCTGCCAATAGTGAGCGGGGTAAAATCAACAAGGAGCTTCATGGAACGCTGCTTGAAGAGACGATGAACTGGGGGATCGAAATTGTCCGAACAGAACTTAAGGAGATCGATCCGCCGAAGGATGTGCAGGAGACGATGAATAAGATTGTAAAGGCTGAAAATGAGAAAATCGCTGCAATCGACTTTGCAACCGCCACTGAAACCAAGGCTGACGGAGAAAAACGTGCAGAAATCCGACGTGCAGAGGGGATCAAACAGGGAGCTATTCTTCGAGCTGAGGGCGAGGCTCAGGCTATTCAACTTGTGAACGAAGCCGCCGAGAAATATTTCGTAGGTAACGCCCAGTTATTACGAAGGATACAGGCTATGGAGACTTCCCTGAAGGATAACTCAAAAATCGTAGTCCCAACAGGCTCCGATCTGGTCAATGTAATGGGTGAAATGGGGGGTGTCCTTCCAATCAATACGAAAAAAGATAACAGTTCCGGAGGGATCCTGAAAACGTAAAAGAAAATAATTTCTACAAATCTTTCGGTACTTCGTACCTTTTTATAATTGACTCTTTTTCCAAAATTATCTGTTTAGAGGTTTAAGTTTCATAACTCCCGGGTACTTTGGATGAATAAAAGAGTTATATCGCAGCTTATAAAGCATGATCACTGATTCCCCAATGCCTGGCAGCCTATTCAGAACTGAAATATCCGCATCGTTGGATTTTGCTTGATTGGTTAGCTGCAGGTTCTAAAGCGATTCGTACAGCTCCACCTGTGGTGGCATTAAAATATTTCGCCTCGTTTGAATCGATAAGTGGTTTGTCATTCCCATCAAAAACATTCCCTGCTGTTCTGTTCTCAACCAGAACAGCATCAGGGAATCTTTCTTTGAATAATGATAACTCCGCCTTGTTTTTTCCGCTCATAATGATTAGATCAGCATGAGGGAGATTTTTCAAATCGGAACTATTTACTTTTCTTTCAGCAGGAACAAATAATGCCAATCCCTTAAAATTTATGAAGTTTTGATGATGGGCAAATGAGCCGCGAATAAACAGGGATGAATCGGTCAGGCAGATTATTTTCGATCGGTGAATACCTCTGAAACCTTCGTAGGGTCTGGTATATGATTTAAGCTTCTCCGCTGTACTGTTTTTGTCGGAGGTGAGCCAGATGGTCTCTCGTGCGTCGGTAAAAGCAACCAATAGTTTTCCCGGAAGATTAAAAACCACAATCTCCTGTTGTACCTGTTTTTGATAAGTCTTTAAATTACTTAATAATAATACGATAAGTAATGAAATTAGCGATCCGAATAAAGCCATCCTGATTTTGTAAAGAATAAAAACGGTAAGAAGAACAGCAAAGATCACCATCAGAAACAGCGTGAAGTCCGAAGGATAGATCCCTTCAATGACAGAATAGGGCAGTTTTTCGACAAAACGGACTGAGAAAAGCATTCCCTGGCCAGCCCATTCAAGAATCTTAGTCATTAGAATTCCCAGAAAGGGAACAATCGGAGCCACCACAAATACAATACACGAAAGGTAAAGAATCACAGTAACCAGTGGTATGACCATCAAATTTGCCAGCAGAAACCAGGTAGGAAATTGGTGGAAGTAGTGCAAAAGAAATGGGATGGTCCCTATCTGGGCAGCCAGAGAAACGGTTATCATGATCCAGATCTGATCGGGAACCCAGTATTTGAAATACCGCAATCCATATAAAAAAGGGTGGAAATAGACGATTGAAAATACCGCGGCATAAGAGAGCTGAAAACCCACATCGTAAACCAGCGAAGGATTAAAGCAAAGCAATACAAATGCCGACGCAGCCAGTGAATTGTAGATATTTGCATTTCGGCTCAGGCTTTTGCCGATCAGGATAAATGTGAACATCGCTGCAGCCCGGAGCACGGAAGCCGACAGCCCGGTAACGAAGGCATAACCCCACACTCCTGCAAGAATAAGCACTACCTGGATTATGACTCCCCATTTTTTGCGGTTTAGAAATCGGAGGAAAAAATCAAGCACCACAAAGATAATTGCAACGTTCATTCCGGATACCGCAAGCACATGGGTGACCCCCGTTTTTGAGAAGCTTTGGGTGATCTCAGGTTCAAGTTCTTCCCTTGCGCCAAGGCTAACGGATGAAACCAGATGTAAAATTTCACTTTTAAGCCCACATTCTTCAATGATTTTGATTAACCTGTCGCGGACAATCAGCGATTCTTCTGCAAGATTGGGCCTCTTTTGTCCGGCTAGAAAATGGTAATCTTTATTTTTGATAAAAATCCGGTGACCGATCTGATTTCGGATAGCATAGGCCTGGTAGTCAAATTCAAATGGGTTTCCGGTTTTTCGCAGTTGTTCCGGTTTGCCGCGAAACCAGACTACAAATCCGGGCTCAACAAGATGAAACGAATCGGTTTTCTCGAAATAGGCAAGTACTTTGATTTTAGGATCCAGCAGCCGGATCACTGCCCGATATGATTTCTCTTTTTCGATGGGATACTCATCCACAACGGCGAAATATCCCTTTTCGTGCAGCGGTTGCGGAACGTATCGGAGATCAGTAGCAATAAAAAGTCCCAAAAAAAGAAAAGCGGGAATAAGGATCATTCCGAAGAGCGATTCCCGTTTGAAGGTTACGGAGACAAAATAGGGGAGGAGAAGAGAAAATGCGATCGATAAACCCAGAAACAACCATTTGTATTCAGGACGAAACTGGTCTCCTAAAACAATTCCTGCAATAAAAGGGACAAGAAGCCTGACAAACGGTGCGGTGTGCAGCCTGTCGCTGAGATCGCTCATCAAGAGTAGATAAATGTCTCTTAAATTTACGAAATATCAGGATGATTTTGGATTATTTCCGGTTGAATTTTAAAATAAGATGAGGGTTTAAAATTCACGGGCTATACACTGATAGTTAAAAGTTCCGTTCCCAGCCGGTGCAATCCTTCTTCGATCCGTTTGCGCTGTGCGGGCCGGGGCTTGCGCATCCCCGAAGCATAATGCCATAGCTGACGTTCGTTTATTCCGGTTATTCGCGATAAGGCTGCTTTTGTGAAAATATCGCTATATGCATTTAGTAGAGCCTCAATGGATAACTTAAATTCAAATTGATAATCTCCTTTAAATACTTCCGGAATAGGATCATTATTTTCAATACTTGATTCAACATGAAACGCAATCGCCTATTTTATATTTTTTTTTCATTTCGGCAAGGGTCGAGGCGGTGCTTATACAGCCGGGCAAAATTGGAGCCTCTGCACAGAAATTATTGCCTGTATAATAGATGTCTACAATCACTTTTTCCATGAATTGATTTGTTTTTAACTGACCTTGTTTTAGTCCGGCTTGCTTTAAAATTGAATTCACAAGAAAGCTTTCCAGATCATCTCTCTTACCTTTTTTTGCATGGTAATCCGGAGTCTGTATTACAAAGAAGGTGAATATTCGAACTAAATTCAGTATATTTAACAGTAATTTGGAAAAATAGGATGACAACTAATTTCATCCGAATATAATTTGTTTTTTAATTTCCGGATGGAACTCGCATGTGAGATATTCATTCGTGTTTATGTTTCTCGAACATGCTAGTTTCATTAGAAAAATGGCAATGAATATGTATTTTATTTTAAAAATAATTATTTTATACCCCTTATTTATCGGGCTATTCCTTTTTCTTCCCGCGGGTTCGTTCCGGTTTTGGGAAGGGTGGATCTATTCATTTGTTTTATTTATCCCATTGGTGACTACACTTGTTTATCTTGTTAAAAACGATCCGGAACTTCTGAAACGGCGAATGAGAGTAAAGGAGAAGGAAACCAAACAGAAACTAATCGTGGGAATTTCAAGGATTCCATTTATCCTTGGATTTATAATACCCGGTCTTGACTTTCGATTTAACTGGTCTGAAATTTCACCCACGATTGTAATAACTGCGGACATCATTGTTTTCTTAGGCTATTGGCTGGTTTTTCTGGTTTTCAGGGAGAATAGCTACACCTCCAGGATTGTCGAGGTTGAAAAGGGGCAGCGCGTAATAACCACCGGGCCTTATGCGGTTGTACGTCATCCAATGTATACCGGGATTATTTTAATGTATTTGTTCACTCCAATTGCATTAGGTTCCTGGTGGGCCCTTCTGATTTTCGGCTTTACCCCGGTGGTCCTTATTTTGAGAATATTTAATGAGGAGGAGTTGCTGAAAAAGGATCTGACGGGGTATAAGGAATATTGCCAAAAAGTTCGTTATCGGTTAATACCTTATGTTTGGTAATAGACTGTACCCCTAAGATAATCCTTTTAAATCCGTAAGTTGACAAAAAAAACATTTCGCCACCAAAACACCAAGTCACTAAAAAGGCACCAAAGCCATTAGTCTGATGCATTATTTTTGGTGAAATTTGGTGTTTTGGTGATTTGGTGGCACTTTTTTTAATTAGTACCTTTAAGAAGTAAGTCAATTTTAGAAATACGACTTATATCATTCCTAAAAATTAAGGTCATTTTCTTCCTCCTGCCAAACCATTTTCCCTCCAATTTGTTCTAATATTTATGAACAAACAAAACAGATTATCCCAGGCAAGCAGTCCCTATCTGAAACAGCATGCCGACAATCCCGTTGACTGGTACGAATGGGGCGAAGAGGCGCTGAACAAAGCCCGTTTGGAAAATAAACCACTGATCATAAGTGTGGGTTATGCCGCATGCCACTGGTGTCATGTGATGGCGCATGAATCGTTCTCGGATGTCTCGATTGCAGAATTTATGAATGAACATTTTGTCTGCATAAAAATTGACAGGGAGGAGCGCCCCGATATTGACCGCATTTATATGGATGCAGCCCAGCTGTTATCCGGTCGTGGAGGGTGGCCGCTGAATGCGTTTGCACTTCCCGATGGGAGACCATTTCATGCCGGGACCTATTTCCCTCCTGAGCAATGGACCGATGCCCTGAGTCAGCTGAGCCATCTCTATCAAACAAGCTATCCCAGGATTCTGCAGGCTGCCGAGGCACTAACACACGGAATTCGTGCCGAATCATTTGGTGAAATAGTCAATACTTCACCATTTACAAGGGAGGAATACACAGAGGCATTTGCAAACCAGATTCAAACAATTGACTTTAAACTTGGAGGTTACAATGGCGCTCCAAAATTTATGCTGCCTATTGGTTTTGAATTTCTCCTTCAATATCACTACCTAACGGGTGATCAGCAGGCTCTCGATGCGGTAACCATCAGCCTCGATGCGATGGCCCGCGGTGGAATATATGATCAGATTGGCGGAGGTTTTGCACGCTATTCGACTGACCAGTTCTGGAAGGTCCCCCACTTCGAGAAGATGCTTTACGATAATGGACAGATGATTTCACTTTATGCTCACGCCTATCAGCTTACGAAACGATCGCTTTATGCCGAAATCGTAGAACAGACTATCGCATTTGCAGAACGTGAAATGCGCCACCCCGAAGGTGGTTTCTACGCCTCAATCGATGCCGACAGCGAACATGAAGAGGGGAAGTTTTATGTCTGGACAAAGGGGGAAGTGGAATCAATTTTGGAGCTCTCCGATGCAGCGGTGATACTTGATTTTTATCAAATGACCGCCCGGGGGAATTGGGAAGATGGGAAAAATATTCTTTATTATAATTCTGACAAAGAGTATTTCGCTTTGAAACACGGGATTCCTGTGAGTGAATTTAACACAATTCTCAACCGTTCGAATCAGGCCTTGCTCGAAAACCGGAATCTGAGAATCCGTCCCGGGACCGATGATAAAATTCTCACCTGTTGGAATGCCTTAATGTTATCGGGATATGTAAATGCCTTCAAAGCGCTTGGAAAAAGTGAATACCTTGAAGAAGCGTTAAATACAGCCCGGTTTCTTGAGAAATATATGATCTCAGAGGATGGCTTGCTTT
>CANJNY010000143.1 GCA_947475715.1 Prolixibacteraceae bacterium | reverse complement strand
ACTTCCTGTCGCCTGATGTTTCCCTGGATACGATGAAAAATTGCACTGATGAACTGGAAAACCGCAGTCTGGCGTCTAAAAACGGAGGGAAGACAGAGACAACCCGGATGCATCAGAGTGAGGAGCAATGGGATGACGAAATGCGCAAAATGGCCTGTTATGATGAACGGGTAGCCAACAATGATCCGGCCATTATTTTAAGTGCAGGAATTACGATTTCAAAACAGCCTTCACCTTACCAACGACCATAGTTAAGTGCAGAACCGGGAGCCAAATCAGGTACTATTCATCTTCGGCGACAAGCCGTCCAGGGTGCCAAGTCATAGATACTTCATCTTGAAAGCTTTAAGGTGTGGGTTTCAGCGAGAAATCCGGATAAGGTCTGTCATAACCTTTCATGGCGTGCCAGATAATCCGGTTGAAGGTATCCTCATCGATCCGGTCAAAATCGTCGAGGTCCTGCTCAAGCGATTTCTTAGCCCAGGAGAGCTGCTTTCCGGTTAATCCTTTTAGCGGAGGATTCAACTGATCAAGCGGAATGTTGTTCGGTTCGGCTTTGTATGGGGTAAAATCGGGTGTCTCCATGAAACACTCAGTCATCGCCTCTGCCCCATTATCCAGCTGATTCATCGGTGGAATTCCCAGGATATTCTCCATCGTCCGAACCATATTAATCTGGGAATAATAGGCCGAAACTACCTGATTGCGTTTCGTGTAGGGACTGATCACCATTCCTACGGTACGATGACCGTCAACATGATCGAGACCATCCTGTGGGTCATCCTCCGTAACGAAGATACAGGTCTCTTTCCAGAATTTACTGTTCGAAATAGCCTCCACGATCTTACCCAGCGCAAGGTCATTATCGGCAACTGCCGCAGCCGGGGTAGGCATTCCCGGCCTGGTTCCTGAGGTATGATCCGCAGGCAAAAGCATTACCGTGAAATTCGGAAATTTATCCTCCTTCTCAAATTGGTGCAGCTCTTTAATAAATTCGGAAGCGCGATAGGCATCGGAGACTTTATTCGGAAAACCGATAAAGGTAGGACAGGTATAAGGAATAATCGTTTCAATATTTGGGATTGCCCTGATTGAGATATTTTTTGTCCCTTTCAGAAAATCCTGGTAAATATCGGTGAATGTGGCCGTTTTAGGCTTTATCTCGGCACTCACAAATTCACCATAATTCCGAAAAGTCAACCCGTTACGTAAAACACTATCCCATATAAATCCGGAGCTTGCATAAGCCAGGGCATCATCGCCGTCGTAGGGATAACTCCGTGCAAAATCGCCGAAACACTTTTCGAGATAATCGGTCGCATACGCCTCGTTGGTCCACTGATGACCGTCGGCACTCAGGACACCGCTGCAGTAGAAATTATCCATGAGCACAAACGACTCAGCCAGCTTATGATGGTTGGGAGTTATCTTCCGGCCAAAAAGAAGCAATGAGGTGTCGCCGTTCGCCTGTTTCATGTCGCCGAAAACCTGATCGTAAGTCCGGTTCTCCTTGATAATATAAACCACATGTTTGAAATAAGAGGGTTGACCGGGCAACTGAGGTACTGCCACCTTTTTCAGGTTGCTCACATTCGAGGAAATATTGTTCACCGGATTAACCATGGAATTGTTCTTTTTAACAATGCCGGTCATCGACAGAAGCTCTTTTTCGCCCGGGAGATCAATAATAGAAACACTTCCCAGATGGTCATGCGAATTATACCCCCCCTTTTCCGGATTTTTATTTCGGGAACCTGACCCTTTAACATTTGCCACATACAATTGGGTTCCTGACTTATTCAAAATTACAGATCCCGGATACCAACCGGTAGGAATATAACCAATGATCTGCAATTTAGAACCTAATCCGATTACGCAGATTGCATTTTCAGTACCATTTGCAACATAGAGATACTTCCCGTCGGGTGAAACGGTGAGGGCGTTAGGAGCACTGCCGAAGAGGAGATCCTTACTCAGATGAACAGAAATCTCACTAATGACCAAATCTTTCTTCGTATCGATTACAAAAATCTGATCACTGTTTGAACATGCCACATACAAAAAAGAATGGTCAGGACTAAAGGCCATTCCGGAGGGGTGAAGTCCAACTTTGAGCTCCTTGACTTGTTTATTCTGTTTAAGGTCAACGACTGAAACCGTTCCGCTATTGGCGACTCCTGATTTAGTGTCCACCAAAACCTGAGATCCTGAAGTATTATAGGTAGCTTCTCCTGCAACTGGTCTCCGTCCTCCCCAGTTGGTTACGTATGCTTTTGATTCAGAATGCAATATAACCTCATAGGGGGCAATTCCAACCGGAATTTCACGAACAGTCTGATCTGCAAGATTTACTGTTGCCAGTGAATTATTCCTGGTAAGGGTTACCAAAAGCTTATTCTCTTTGGAATTCAGGCAAAGTCCACCTGGTCCGGGATCCCCTCCAATGGAAGGATTTGGCATAACAACAGGAGCATCCCAGCTTAACTTATTCTCTTCGAAACGGGCAACAAATATTTTTGTCGAACCCTCAGAAAGATATACCCTGCGGCTATCTTTCGAAGTGCAGATTCCGGTGAATGAGGCTCCAAGTTTATCTCCAAAAGGGAGGGTTTGTAAAACACTTTTATCGCTTAACCGGATCAAATCAAGCGATTTCATATTTTTAACCAACAGGAAATCACCGTTTGAGGTTATCGCTAAATCCACGGGACGTCCGGGCATAAAAACCTGAAAACCGGCAGGTCGCAAAAGCTGATTTGAGGGCACCAGTATGCTCCCGTCAGGCTGGGGGCCGACCTTCATAACATTAACACTATTTTGGGCATGAAGGGTGGTGCCGGAAAATAAAAGGGAAATTGCAATGAGACTCAGGAATAACCTCTGATTGATTTTCATTTTGTTCTTCTTTAGTCAGGTTGGATTGTATAAAAGTAAAATTGGTCATTCGCCAGTTGCCAATTGCAAGTCACCAGCAGCCAGGATAAACCCGTCCCCAAATGTAATCAATTTACTCTTCAATACCTTTCCACCATTCTGAAAAGATCATTTTCTTCAATTCGTTTGAGTCTTTGCCAGAACCTTAATGTCTTTTACTTCAAGGATATTTTTGGAATACCCTACCAATGAGGCATTAATCATCCCCTTAGCCAAATCCCTCATTTCTATGACAAAGTCTGAATTAATTGCCTTCATTATTGGAAACAACCAGAAAGCATATTTATAAGTTTTGTAAAAAGTCTGTGAAGGTTTTAACGGCAAGAATGGTTTAATCCCTCCGGGCCTGAAATTATAGACACGTTTAAATGGTAGTTTCATCAGATCGTTTTCTGTCTTCCCTTTTACACGGGCCCACATGATACGTCCCTTTTCACTGGTGTCGGTACCTGTACCTGAAATATAACAGAATGTCATATCAGGATTTAACGAAGCGAGGGTGGAGGCAAAATTGTGGGTTAACGTATAAGTTAACCGGGTATATTCGTCCTCTTTTTTCCCGAGTGATGTCACTCCAAGACAGAAATAGCAGGCATTAAACCCCTGGATTCTGTCGCCCAACGATGAGATATCCGATAAATCAGTATGAATAATCTCTGCCAGTTTAGGATGGGTATAACCGCATGGGTTACGGCTGATCACCAAAACTTTTTCCACATCAGGGTGATTCAAACATTCATAGAGTACCCCTTCACCAACCATTCCGGTTGCACCTGTGATTATAACGTTTAGTTTTTTCATACTTTTATCAATAAATTGTTTTAAAGTGAGGCTCTGACTTTGAGTCAAAGCCTCATTGTATTAAAAAAACCCTTCAGGATTGGTAACCACCTGAAGGGTTTCTAATATAATCAACTTGACGAATTTCCGAATTGATCCATTCCCAAATTGTCGAATTGTCGAATTAGCCAATTTTCAAATTACCAAATTATCCTTTCCCCTTAGGCGTTACCAGTGTAAGACAGAGTTCGTCAAGCTGCGCCTGTGCAATCTCAGCAGGTGAATCATTCATCACATCGCGCCCTGAGTTGTTCTTTGGGAAGGCGATTACGTCGCGTATTGAATCCAGTCCTGCAAACATTGAAGTCAGACGGTCGAAGCCAAAGGCAATTCCGGCGTGAGGCGGTGCACCGTATTTGAATGCCTCCATAAGGAAACCGAACTGACTTTCAGCATCCTCCTTGGTAAAGCCCAATGTCTTAAACATTTTAGCCTGAAGTTCACTATCAAAAATTCGTACAGAACCACCGCCAATCTCTACCCCGTTAATCACAAGGTCATAGGCATTAGCCCTCACTTTACCGGGATCGGTATCAAGCAGATCGATATCTTCTGGCTTTGGAGCCGTAAACGGATGGTGCATTGCATGGAATCGGCTTGATTCTTCGTTCCATTCGAGCAACGGAAAGTCAATCACCCAAAGTGGTTTAAAGGTTTCCTTATCCGTCAATCCGCACTGACGACCCATTTCGAGACGCAAGATGGAGAGTGCCGGCAAGGTACGCTCTTTTTCACCTGATAGGATTAAGATCAGATCGCCCGCCTTAGCCTCAAAGATTTCGCTCCATTTTGCAAGATCCTCTTGCGAGTAAAACTTATCTACCGATGATTTTACTGAACCATCATCGTTTACTTTGGCATAAATAAGTCCTTTGGCACCAACCTGAGGACGTTTTACAAATTCGGTGAGCGCATCGAGTTGTTTACGGGTATATTCTCCGCATCCGGGGACGCATATCCCGCCAATATATTCTGCATCGTCAAATACTTTAAACTCTTTCCCTTTGACGACAGTTGTTAAATCTTTAAATTTTAATCCGAAACGGATATCAGGTTTGTCGTTCCCATAATTTTCCATCGCATCGGCGTAGGTCATACGTGGGAATTCTCCGGGATCAATCCCCTTAATCTCCTTAAACATGTGTCGTGTAAGCCCCTCAAACATATTCAGTACATCCTCCTGCTGCACGAACGACATCTCACAGTCGATCTGCGTAAACTCAGGCTGACGATCCGCACGAAGATCCTCGTCCCTGAAACACTTCACAATCTGATAATAACGGTCGAAACCGGCAACCATCAGCAGTTGTTTAAAGATTTGTGGTGATTGTGGTAAGGCATAAAACTGGTTGGGATTCATACGTGATGGAACCACAAAGTCACGCGCACCTTCGGGAGTAGATTTAATCAAAACGGGTGTTTCAGTCTCAATAAACTGAAGGTCATCGAGATAATTACGGACAACATGCGCCATCTTAGCCCTTAACTCGAGGTTTTTCCGCACGGATTCACGACGAAGGTCGAGATAACGGAATTTCATCCGCAGTTCATCTCCGCCATCGGTGTCATCCTGGATCGTAAACGGAGGAACAGCCGCCTTATTCAGAACGGTGAGCTCTTTGATGTCAAGTTCAATCTCGCCGGTTGCGATTTTCGCGTTTTTACTTGAACGTTCACGCACAATACCTTTCACCTGGATCACATATTCGCGCCCCAGTTTATCAAATTGCTCCTTGAGATGAACCGGTGTATTTTCATCAGCGACAAGCTGGGTAATTCCATAACGGTCGCGAATATCGATAAAGGTCATTGCTCCAAGGTTCCGAACTGTCTGGACCCATCCCGCCATAACAGGTTCCTGTCCGACATGGGCTATCCGAAGTTCACCGCAAGTAATATTTCTGTACATTGAGTTACGTTGTATAATTGAAGCGGTAAAATTACAAAACTACCGCGATATACGAAAAAATGGATGGGAATTACTTTGCAAGGCAGTTTTAATGGTATTGCGGCTGGCGACTGGCGGCTGTACGCTGGTAACTTACTTAAACATAATCATTTTTGTCAAGGTAATAATCAAAGATTCTTCGCTGCGCTATCAATGACACAATTCAATTGGCTATTAAAAAAGGAGAATACAATTTATTATTTGATGTACCCCCGGAAGGTTCTGAAACTTCCACACTATCCCAAATAAAGGTCCACCAGTAGTCAGTTGCCAGTAGCCAGCAGCCAGTAGCCAGCAGCTAATTGCCAGTAGCCAGTTGTATTTCCTGAATATCTCTTACTTTTGACCAAGAAAAAAACCAGCTATGATTGATCCGTTCGATGACGAGTATTTTATGAAACGTGCCCTGACAGAGGCTGAACAGGCATTTTCCGAAGGGGAGATTCCCGTTGGAGCCGTAGTAGTTTGCCGGAATCAGATTATTTCGAGAGCTCATAACCTCGCCGAACTGCTTAATGATGTTACTGCCCATGCCGAGATGCAGGCCATAACTGCTGCAGCGAACTTGCTGGGGGGTAAATATCTTACCGGATGCACCTTATATGTTACACTTGAGCCTTGTTCGATGTGTGCAGGTGCTTTGGGATGGTCGCAGATCGACCGCATTGTTTATGGTGCAAGTGATCCAAAACGGGGATTTCTGAAATTTGCACCCGAGGTTCTACACCCAAAAACGGAGATACTCGGAGGAATTTTACAAAATGAGTGCACGATGCTTTTAAAACGTTTTTTTGAAGCAAGGCGGTGAGAGAAATTCGGCAATTTGGCAATTTGATGATTTGACAATTTGATGATTTGACAATTCGGCAATTTAAGAATTAGCGAATATTTTTTCTGCCTGCGATGAATTAAGGAGTAATGATTTCACTTCGACACGTTTACAGGGTCAGCTGAAGTGAAAACATAATTCCGATTTGAGGTTTTTTGGCATCATTGTAATTGTATCGCCATACCGCTTCAACCTTAATGATCTTAAAGATATTCTCAATGCCTGCCGAGAATTCGGTATAAGGGGTACTATTTAAGCCTCGCATTCCTTTGGGAAAGAGTAATCCGGCGTGCTTATTTTCATCATAATTACCGATCAACGAACGAACACCAACAACTTCCCTCCAATGTAAACGTTTAAATAACGGGACTTTATTCAGAAAGAATCCCTGGAAATGGTGCTCCAGAAAGAGGCTAAAATAGGTGTCGCTCACAAATTCCTGATAATTCATCAGGTTAAAGGCATAATCATCAAAGGCATACGACTCATTCCCCTCATGGATTTTCATCAGTGGCCAGGGTACATTTCCCCAGATCTTCCCAGCCTGGATATAATAAGTCATATATCCGATGGGATTTACTGCAATTTTGTCAGAAAAGTTTGCATCAAGCTTAAAATACTCATACTTACCTCCTAGGAACCCTTTGAGCCCGCTGGTTATTGAAAGATTATACACAGGATTAAAAATTCCGAATGTATTTCGCTCAAATCCATCGATTACAACAGATTCCAGCGGAGCATATCTGAAATTCAGCTTCATCTCCCCCGTTCTTAGCGCTGGCACCAGTGCACTGTCATTAGGTGTTCTAAAAGGCTGAAAAGGGCCCGATTTAATATTGGCAGAGGAGATTGTAAATTGATTCGAAAAACCACGGATCCAATCTTTATCAAAAGTTGCATCAACACGATCAATCATGTTGAGTTTGGTAAATGGATTCTTGCTTAGGACAGAGGTAAGAAAATTATCGCGGGTAAAGGCATTTGAGCTTTTGCCTAAAAGTTCATAGTCGTGCTGCCCCTGCAAAGAGACCATGGTGCGAGGTTTTTTTGAAAAAAAATATTCAAATCCACCGCCGTATTTAAAGTCCTGGTCCTTTAATCCATAAGCACCGTATCCATTGAGCCTTATCTTTTTATCAAATTTCATCGTCGTGCGTCCACCCATCCGGAATCGCGTACCTTCAACCTGGTTTCCGCTTATGAGGGAATAATAAGGACCCACTTCAAGCTTTCCAATGTCCTTGTAACCATAATAAAACATGTAAATATATTCAATCACAGTCTTATAAAGTGGCACATTCTTGATTGAATCGACCATTGCATAGATTCCTGCCTCTCTTTTCTGCAATTCAATTGGCCGTGTATCTATCCAGTAATTGTCATCTTTGGATACCGCATCTTTATTAACAATTATTTCGTTCTTTTTCAGGTTGGGCTGGACCTTTTGTTCTCCGAATATAAAATCCTGATATACCGTAGTTTTTCGTCCCATAATTCCCATTTTTACAGTCGTTTTCTCCTTATTGATATCCAGATCAGCCAAAACTGATTCAACTTTAGGTACCCATTTATTCTCTTTCTTGTGGTATTCAACAGAGTAACGAAGGTTGTTCAGAAAATTCACATTCGACTTTGCCGAGAGCTGCATTTCAACTTTAGTAAGGGCAAAGCTACCATCCTCAACCCAAAATTTACCTTTGAAAGTGGGATCCTCAGGAGAACGGGGCTTAAATGATAACTCATAGATCTTTTGCCCATTTACCAGGCTACTGTCTCTGAGATAGTAATGATAAAACTGCAGACCCAGAGAGTTTAACGGTGAAATGATACCCATATCTGCTATCATGATATAGTTCGAGTAAACATTAATTTCACTGTACATCTTCCCTGTAAACTGAGTTATTGCGTCGGTTTTCATCCCCGAGACCTTACTTGCTACAATCTCCTCATGATTCGAATTAGAGATGCTGTTATGGTAATAGTTGGATACTGTTTCAGTAAAGAAAATAGGGAGAAATGTCCTCCCCTCAATTTCAAGTGAATCGATGTATTTAAAAACAAAATCAAATTGCTTTAACAGTTTTTTCTTTCGCAGGGTTTCATTGACATTTTTAAGATCAATCTCCATTTTTGCATACACATTTGACTGCCAGGAAGGAAAATCAGCGGGGTTATTCTCTTTTTTATGGTCAACAATTTTTCGAAATAAAGGTATGGCCGGATTTTCACCGGGACGTATCGAAATTTCACCAAGAGTTATTACATCCTCCGCTAAGCTAATATCAATTTTATTGACTTGTTTTAGTTTAATTTTAAAAGTCTGCTTTTTATAACCTACCGCTGAGACTTCAATTACCGGAGTGGGTGTTAGGGAGCTAAGGTTATAGTTACCATTTAAATCGGAGGTTGTACCTGTGAAAGTATCTTTAAAAATAATATTAACATAAGGTACCGGATTGTTCGAGCCTGCTTCAGTTATTTTCCCAAGAACCACCGTTTTCTGGGCCCTGGCACCTGTAATAGAAATAAAGATCAAAAACACTATTCCAATATATTCTCTCATTGATACTTTTTAATCCGAAAATCACCATTCCCGCGTTAAAACCATTATTATTTTGTCAATTAAACAGCATCCTAATCAGGACAAAATTCGCTCCTGAATATCAACTAATATGATAACAAAAGTAAACCGAAGTTGCCTTTAAAAATCCGACCTTTTTTAGGGATACAATAATCATTCCAATTATTTAACATCCGGTTTACCCGCAATTGTTAAATGAGAGCCTGCAAATTCGTTTGCCAGCAAATATTAAGCCTCTATAAATAAAACGATTAACATACACTCAGAGGCAGAGATAAGTTCACATCATTGAAAAGTGATGAGTTCTCAGAACTACAATATTTAACCCTGGGAGGATTGAATATTGCGGCAAATTTGCGTTTAAAGAGAAAACAGCTGCCAAATCAGCAGAACCCTGGGGAGCCTAAGCCTCGATTACGATCTCCGTGTCAGAGGTTTTTACCAAATCTCCCGGACGCAGTTTCGCCCGCTTGCGGTATTCAACCTCACCATTGAGCTTAACCTCGCCATCTTCAACCATTATTTTTGCATGACCACCCGACTGGGCAATATGTAACAGTTTTAAGAGTTTGATCAGTTCAATATATTCAGACCCGTTTAAATTGAATACCATTTATTTTGAAATTTAATTTTTGACTCACAAAATTAGATAAAAATGGATTCAATAAACCATTAAATTCCTTGATATTTCAGGTATTCAGAAATAAAGAAATAAATTACATTTATGCCCGATTACTTCACAACAACTAAATCTACTAATTCCATGAATTGGAAGCGATTATCAATCCTGTTCCTCGTGTTGTCATTATCCGGACATATCTGTTTCGGAAAAATTAAACCCACGAAACTCACGTGCGAGTACTTACAGAATCCGGCTGTTGTTGATGTTGTCAAACCACGCCTGGCCTGGGAAAACATTGCCGGTTCGGATGAGCGGGAACAAAGACAATCAGCCTGGCAAATCCGTGTTGCCACTTCTGAAAAGAACCTGGGAAAGGCCGATTTGTGGGATAGTAAAAAGGTGATTAGTGAACAATGCAACAGGGTTGAATATTCAGGATCTCCTCTAACATCGGGAATTGATTGCTGGTGGCAGGTTCGTGTCTGGGATAAGAATGGTGTTCTTTCGGAATGGAGCAAGCCCTCTTACTGGAGAATGGGAATCCTTAATCCAACAGAGTGGAGTGCCAAATGGATTGGGGCACCCTGGCAGAGCGAGGAAGCGCTTCCAAAAATAACGAATAAGATAACCCATCTGCCTGAAAAATTACCACCCCCTGCCCCGATGTTCCGAAAGGCATTCAGGGTTGAAAAAAAGATCGCAAAAGCTGTCGCCTTTGTTAGCGGACTGGGATATTTTGAGCTTTATGTGAATGGGCAGAAGGTGGGTAATGATGTGTTGGTTCCAAATCAAACCAACTACGGAAAACGGCCTGAATTAATCAACGAAGGGATTCCTCTGGAAGACAACTTCAAGGAATACAGGGTAATGTACCTGGCTTATGATATCAAGAATCTGTTGAAAAACGGAGAGAATGTTGTAGGCAGTATCCTTGGAAACGGATTTTACAATCCCGCAAAAGGGTGGGCCGGTGCCTACGGCTCTCCGCGTTTTCTGGCCCAGATCCATATCACATACACCGAAGGATCGGAAGAGGTGATTGCCAGTAATGAAAGCTGGAAGGCATCCGAAAGTCCGATTCTGATGGATATGGTCTATTTCGGCGAGCATTATGATGCCTCAAAAGAACAGAAAGGGTGGTGCGAGCCCGGATTCGATGATTCAGCCTGGAAACCGGTTGTGTTGCGCAAACCACCCGAAGGGAAGATGGTTGCCCATACCTCCGCCACCGACAAGGTGATCGAGCGACTCCAGCCTGTTAAAATTGAGAAGCTGGCCAATGGAAATTATCATGTTGACTTTGGCGTTGAAGTTTCGGGTTGGGTTCGTCTAAATAAGGTGAAGGGTCCCGCCGGCCATCAGATTGAAATTAAATACCTCTGCCCTAATGCTTCGGGCGAAAATTTCTACACGTTTAAAGGGGAAGGTGCTGAATCGTATGCCGCCCGTTTTAACTGGTTTGTTTTTAGCGGGGTTGAAATCACGAACTGGCCAGGAGAACTTCGGGCCGACCAGATAACGGCGGAGGTTGTCCATACCGACATTGACGTTTCCGCCACTTTCGAAACCTCGAACTCCCTCTTAAATCAAATCAATATAATCTGGCGAAGAAGTCAGACCGATAATATGCACGGCGGAGTTGCCAGCGACTGCCCCCACCGGGAACGCTCTCCCTACACGGGTGATGGTCAGGTCTCGAGTGTCATGGTAATGCATAATTTCGATGCCCGGAATTTCTATCAGAAATGGATCCAGGATATCCGTGGTGCTCAGAATGCGGAAACAGGATACGTCCCAAACAGTGCACCATGGCAACCCGGATGCGGTGGAGGTGTTGGCTGGGGCGCAGCAATCTGCATTATGCCCTGGGAGTTTTACTTGCACTACGGGTCAAAGGATATGCTCGGGGATAATTATCAGGGGATGAAGGAGTATATCCGATACATGGAAAGCTGGGTCGATACGGCTGGAATCATGTATTCGCAGCGAACCGGAAAAGATGGGAAGGTACTCGTGTGGTTTAATTTGGGAGACTGGGTTGCTCCGGGAAACTTACCTTCCGAAAAGATGGTCCACACCTTCTTCTTCTGGAGATGTGCCGATCTGACATCAAAAGCTGCTAAGGCGCTGAATAAACCCGAAGATGAAACAAAATATGCCCAACTGGCGGAGAGGACCAGAAAGGCATTTTACAAGGAGTTTTATGATGAAAAAAATGGGACTTACGGAAAAGCAGGGGGTAATATCTTTGCCCTGAGAATGGGTGTTCCTGATCAGCAGTATGAAAAAGTAAAGGGATCTTTAAAAGCAGATATCCAGGCAAATAATGGGAATCTGGATACCGGAATTTTCGGCACACAGTTCTTCTTTGAAGTGTTATCCGAAAACGGCATGCACGATTTAGCATACGCCGCACTGAACAAACGGACTCAGCCCAGCTTTGGGTGGTGGATTGATCAGGGGGCAACCACAACCTGGGAACAATGGAACGGAGACAACTCACGTAATCACCCGATGTTTGGAGGGAGCCTTGTCTGGTTTTACCGCAAGCTGGCCGGAATGAATACCGATCCCGATGCACCCGGGTACCGGCACATCATCTTCCGTCCACAACCGGTGGACGACCTCACATTCGTAAAGTATTTCACAGAAACTCCAAATGGCAAGGGAGGGATCTCCTGGAAAAATGAAGCCGGGCACTTTTCGATGGAGGTAATCGTCCCTGTTGGGTGTGAGGCAACTGTGTATGTACCGCTGCGGAAGGAGAAAGAGATTTCTGAAAACGGGAAGAGACCTACCGAATCAGAGGAAATCAGGGTTGTAGGTGATGAAGAGGGATACCGGATATTTGAAATAAAAAGTGGAAGCTATTTGTTTTGGTCGAAATAAATAATGTTTTTGCCTGAGGTAAAAGTAATAGGAAGGATACAATGCCGAATTTCTCCAATTAACTGATTGACAAGTTTTTATTAGTTGTATTTCCTTCTCCGATTCGCGGGTTCCGCGCCGGTTTTTGTGCCGGGTCCCGCGAATTGCATTCGCGGTTTTTTTATAATCCTTACAAACAAAGGGCGAATGCAATTCGCCCGACCCGTAAGAGTTCCCCATCGGAAATAAAAGCTAACTTGCAGGAAGTTTTTAGAATTTGTAATTCCCCTAGGGAAATCCTGACAGGGTTTCAAGTAGCTTACTGACACATTTATT
>CANJNY010000142.1 GCA_947475715.1 Prolixibacteraceae bacterium | reverse complement strand
TTATAGTATTATTAATCCCGCAAAATCGTTTACAACGGCATTCTATGCCATACAAAAGGGGCTTGCCTCGATGGAGCGCATCGATATGGTGATGCTGGCCACCAACAATATCGTCGATAAGGAGAATCCTCTGCCTGTTAAATCTTTTAAAGGGAAAATCGAATACAAAGATGTTGTCTTCCGTTATCTGGAGGATGATGTTCTTAAAAAAGTAAACCTCACTATTCCGATTGGAAAAACAGTCGCACTGGTAGGGCAATCAGGATCGGGCAAATCGACTTTTGTTGATTTATTACCCCGGTTTTACGATGTCAGTGAAGGGGAGATTTTGGTCGACGGCGTTGATATCCGCGACTATAAAATCACAAACTTGCGCGGACTCATGGGAAATGTAAACCAGGATCCCATTCTTTTTAATGATACCTTCTTTAATAATATCTCTTTTGGGGTAGAGAATGCCACCCTGGAACAGGTAGAGCAAGCGGCTAAAGTTGCCAATGCACACGATTTCATTGTGGCAACACCCGAAGGATATGAGTCAAATATTGGCGACCGGGGTGGGAAACTCTCGGGTGGTCAGCGGCAGCGCGTTTCTATTGCAAGGGCAGTACTTAAAAATCCTCCGATTTTAATTTTGGATGAAGCAACCTCAGCATTGGACACCGAATCGGAAAAACTCGTGCAGGAAGCTCTTGAAAATCTGATGAAAAACCGGACATCCATTGTGATTGCACACCGCCTGTCAACCATTAAAAATGCTGATCTGATCTGTGTATTTCACGAAGGGGAGATTGTTGAACGGGGAAATCATGATCAATTACTTGCCATGGATGGGATTTACAAGAAACTTCATGGGATGCAGAACTTCTAATATTGAATTTATGGAAATAGAAAAGGGGGCGTTTAGGCCCCCTTTTTTTAGGTCATATAACCCGGTTACTGAACCTCATCGTTAAGTTCACTACCTGCTTTAAATTTAACAATTTTCTTCTTTCCAATTTCAATTTTTGCACCAGTCTGAGGATTACGTCCCTCACGTGCAGGTCTTTCAGAAACAGAAAAAGTGCCAAATCCAACGAGCGCAATTTTTTCACCTTGTTTTAGCTGTTCGCCAGTGGTTTTAACAAATGCATCAATAGCTTTTCTGGCATCCACTTTGGTCAATCCTGCATCTGCAGCGACAGCATCAATTAATTGAGTTTTGTTCATAGTAAGAATTAATTTTTAGTTTATTAAACGAAGATTCAGATTTTGGGAAAGTTAAATATATTATAGCAAATATGCAAAAAAAATCTTTAAATATTTTAAAAGGGGCCATAAAAGCAGTTGAAATCTACATTTATAAAAAATATCAACCTTTAAAATACGATTTTTCGGAGGCTAATAAAAAGGTTTCTAAAGGAATAAAAAATCTATGTTCAATACTTTAAAAACTCTTTTAAAAATTTCATTGTTTTTATTTTGAAGAATCAAAATAAAGTATACTTTTGCACACGCTTGGAGAGATGGCAGAGTGGTCGATTGCGGCGGTCTTGAAAACCGTTGTACCGAGAGGTACCGGGGGTTCGAATCCCTCTCTCTCCGCAATTACGGGTGTAGCTCAGTTGGTAGAGCACTGGTCTCCAAAACCAGGTGTCGGGCGTTCGAGTCGCTCCTCCCGTGCCAAAGAACATAAAAAGATCAATCACAATATCGTGGTTGGTCTTTTTTTTGTGTGTTAATCGTATTACTTGCAAATCCGGTATCTTGAAATGCAAAATGTAATACTCTAAATTACTCCAATTTAAGTTGTTATCAAACCCTGATTTCTCAGGATTTCTGTTACTTCATCAGAGCTTATATGCGCCATGGCCGATAGAAATTCAATTGTGCCTCCGGCATTGTAACCATTAACAATCATAAGATTGATTCCTTCAATCTTCCCTTCCAACTTTCCTTCGGTCTTTCCCTCGATCTTTCCTTCAACAAAAGAGTCGGCAAGCACTGTTCGCTCCACGCTGATACTGTCCCAGTATTTGTCGTAAGTCAGTAGTTCCGATTTACTATAAGCGCTTTCCTCCAGGAGCTCAATGGCTTCACGTATTTCCTGCACTTCCAGAAGTTCGGGGGAAATAATTTCTGTGGCGTTTTTAATCTCCGACAAGTACCTAAGCCACAACACCTGCAGCCGCTTCTCGTTATAGGTTGTCGCTTTGAATTTGGGTATCTCAACAAACACAAATTCAAGACCTTTCAACACCTTGTTGGTGTTTTCGAGATGCACAATTTTATAATGGTGGTAGAACTGCTCCATGTCGTGCTCGAATACCTGGTTCACCAGACTCAGTGCGTAAACCGGCTGCAACTCTGTATATTCGTTCCCCTTGTCTAACTGACGCACATAAGCTTTACTGGCATTAAACAGCACCCTGGTTTTGAAACTGTCAGTCCAGAGCATTTGCATCTCCACAATAAACTGCCTTCCCTTTTCGTCGACACAGCGGACATCCACGATCGAAAACTTCAGCAAAGGCACCTCGGGAACCAGCTCTGCCGGCAGGTATTCCAGATCCCTTATCGGCACAGCAAGTGGCAGCATGGCGTTCAGAAAGCTTTTAAGTAACCGGGGGTGTTCTCCAAATACCTTTTTAAAAGTGAGATCGTTTTTGGGATCAAGATAACGCATGATGCTGTTTTTTTATACAAATATACGAAGGTTTAAAGAAATATCTGTTTGGTTTCTTTTGAATTCAGCCCCTCCCCCTGGTTTTTACAAGGGGGAAATCGTTTATTATTTCTAAAGATAAATAAGAATTTAGAACAAATTATTCGTATAACTTATCTTGATATTGCGGTGAATATTTTATTATTTAGGCTTTTATTCATTCCCGGTCATGTGCAATTTTGTCCTATTGCAATCAAGAATTAAATAGATTTTCTGCCACTAAGTCAGTAAACCTGTTTTGGCATAAGCTTTGTCTGGTAAAGATTACAAATTTAAAAATTATAAATTTAAAATATAGTGTATGAAAGGTAAAATTGGGGTTTCAAGTGATAACCTGTTTCCGATTATCAAAAAATTTCTCTATTCCGATCACGATATTTTCCTTCGTGAAATTGTCTCAAATGCAGTCGACGCCACCCAAAAGCTCAAAACTATTGCATCAGCAGGAAAATACAAGGGTAGTGTTTCCGACTTAAAAGTTTCTGTTACCCTAAATAAAGAATCCAAAACTATCACAGTTTCGGACAATGGCATCGGAATGACCTCTGACGAAATTGAAAAATTCATTAACCAGATCGCATTCTCAGGTGCAAACGAGTTTCTCGAAAAATATAAAGATGATGCAAATGCCATTATCGGTCACTTCGGACTTGGGTTCTACTCCTCATTTATGGTTTCTGAGGAAGTTGAAATCGTAACCCGGTCCTACAAAGAAGATTCAAAACCCGTTAGGTGGATCTGCGACGGATCACCCGAATATGTTCTTGAAGAGGCTGAGAAGTCAGATGTCGGAACTGATATTATCATGCACATCAATGCGGATTCTGTCGAATTCCTGGAGGAAAACCGGATAACCGAATTATTAAATAAATATTGCAAGTTCCTCCCTGTTCCTATTGTTTTTGGCAAGAAGAAAGAGTGGAAAGATGGCAAATATGAAGATACCGCCGATGACAATCAGATCAACGAGGTAATCCCTGCATGGATTAAGAAACCTGCAGATCTTAAAGAAGAGGACTATAAAGATTTCTATCACAAGCTATATCCCAACGGCGATGAGCCACTATTCCACATTCACCTCAATGTCGATTATCCGTTTAATCTTACCGGAATTCTCTATTTCCCAAAACTGAAGAATAATTTTGAGGTTCAGAAAAACAAGATACAATTATATTGCAGTCAGGTTTTTGTAACCGACTCGGTAGAAGGAATTGTACCTGAATTTCTTACGCTACTACATGGCGTCCTTGATTCTCCGGATATTCCCCTTAACGTTTCGCGTTCCTATCTCCAGAGTGATTCAAATGTGAAGAAAATCAGTGGTCATATCACCAAAAAAGTTGCGGACAGGTTAACTGAACTTTTCAAGGACAACCGGCCTGAATTCGAACAGAAATGGAATGATCTTAAACTTTTCATCGAATACGGGATGTTAACCGATGAAAAATTTCATGAAAAGGCATTGAAATTCTATCTCTTCCAAAATACCGACGGAAAATCATTCAACTGGGAAGAGTATGAGAACATAATCAGCGCCAATCAGACCGACAAGGACAACAAACTTGTTTACCTCTATGCCACTAATAAAGATGAACAATTTCACTTTATTGAAGCTGCGAAAGATAAAGGATATGATGTTTTGTTGATGAATGACGTACTGGCTACTCCGCTGCTCAACCATTTTGAACAGAAATTCCCCGAAAAACACTTTGTCCGCGTTGATGCTGACGTGGTTGATAAGCTAATTTCGAAAGATAACAGTAAAGAAGAGTTGTTATCGCTGGATGAAAAAAATGATCTTAGTCCTATTTTCCAGGCGATTACTCCGAAAGATCGCGGTCAGTTTATTATTGATTTCCAGGATCTGGGAGAAAACGGACTACCGATGATCGTGACTCAGAATGAGTTTATGCGCAGGATGAAGGATATGTCTAAGATGCAGAGCGGAATGAGTTTCTACGGAGACCTTCCCGATAGTTATAATTTGGTGGTCAATATTACTCATCCATTAATTAAACGCGTTATTGCTGAGAAGCATCAGCAACTTGAAGCTGAATTATCCACTACGGTTAAGGAAATTGTAAAATATAAATCGGAGAAAGAGTCCCTTAAGAAATTAAAGGAGGGAAAGAAAGAGGAAGAAATTGCTCAGGAAGAGCAGGATCTTTTAAAGGAGACTGAAAATAAGATTTCAGAACTCGAAGATTTTAAACGTAAAAAACTCGAAGCGTTTGGTGCCGAAAATGATCTTGCCAAACAATTGGTCGATCTGGCCCTTTTGGCAAACAATATGCTGCGTGGCGAAGCTCTTAATAATTTCGTAAAAAGAAGTGTGGAGCTTATGAAATAATCGGTAATTTTCAACCAAATTGGAACCTTGAGACCCTCATGAGCTGGCAAATACTAATAATTTGGTTCATGAGGGTTTTCTTAATTATAAGAAATTAATTACCAATAAGTTAATCTAAATTTTCCGGAATGAAAGTTACCACACTAACCCTTGCATTGCTTTTTATCCTCTGTTTTGAAGCTAATGCCCAACGATCAATGAATGTTATTACCTATAATATTAGATACAATAATCCGGGGGACAACGAGAACAGCTGGCCCAACCGCCGTGAAGATGTCCTAAAGCTATTGAAGGTTCATAAGGCAGATATCTTCACCGTACAGGAGGCACTTTATGATCAGATGCTGAATTTAAAGGATGGGATGAAAGGATTTGATTACGTAGGAGTTGGCCGTGATGATGGGAATGTAAATGGTGAATTTTCTGCTGTTTTCTATAATTCAAACCGCTTTTTACTCATGGAGAATGGAACATTCTGGCTTTCGAAAACGCCTAAAGTACCATCAAAAAGCTGGGATGCCGCCTTGAACCGGATATGTACATGGGCCCGGCTAAAAGAGATAGAGACCCATAAAACATTCTACGTTTTCAATACACACTTCGATCATCAGGGGGTTATTGCACGTAAAAAATCGGCCCTGCTGATCCTTAAAAAGATCGGTGAAATAGCCCAGAGAAAAGAGCCGATCATCCTTACCGGAGATTTCAATCTGACTCCGGAGGAGAAGCCACTGATGCTGATCAGACAAAAACTGAAGGATTCGAGGCAGGTAAGTGTGGCTGCCCCAAAGGGTCCCATTGGAACATTTAACGGGTTTGACTTTCAAAGCAAACTTGAAAGTCGGATTGACTATTTATTTGTAAATAAATATGTTGAAGTAGATAATTACCATGTATTAACCGATTCACGCGCAGGAAGGTATCCCTCAGATCACCTGCCTGTTCTCATTGAAGTTCAAATAAAGTAGCTATGAGTCTTAATCTCGATGAAAAGGATCTGCAAAAGATCGTAATGATAGGTGACAAGGTGCTAATAAAGCCTAAGAACCCGAATTTGCAGACCTCCTCCGGTTTGTACCTTCCTACCTCCGCCGTTGAAAAAGAGAACATACAATCGGGCTATGTGATTAAAGCAGGTCCAGGATTCCCTATTCCGGCGTTGAACGAAGAAGACGAAGCATGGAAAGAGCGACAAGAACCTGTGAGGTATATTCCATTACAGGCAAAGGTCGGAGATCTGGCTGTTTACCTGAGCAAAAGCGGTTACGATGTGGAGTTTAAAGGGGAGAAATTTATTATTCTCTCTCATTCGGCAATCGTAATGATTGTAAGGGAAGAGGGATTATTCGAATAAATATATTAGACCCTGAAGGTTTTAACAGACCCTGAAGGTTTTGAAAACCTTCAGGGTCTATAAATGAGAAGAGGGCATCTAGCGATACCCTCTTCCAACCTAACCTAACTAACCTAAATCCTATGAAAAAACCTGCTCTTAAGCAACTATACAAATGTAGCCCTGAGAACCTATAACTTCAATTAATCAAGGTTAATTAAAGTTAAATTTATTAGTGTTTCGAAAGATAATCAGCGACTCCTTCAGCAGATGCATTCATGGCATCTTTCCCTTCCTGCCAGTTTGCAGGACAAACTTCACCGTACTCTTCAAAGTGTCTTAAAGCATCGACTGTACGTAATGCCTCATCAATGCTACGACCCAATGGCAAATCATTTACAAGCTGATGACGCACAACGCCTTTCTTGTCAATCAGGAAAAGACCACGGTAAGCAACCGGCGCACCATTGAATACAGATTTTCCCTCTTCATCAATATCGTACTCACCGGCAAGAACACCATAGTTTTCAGCAATCGTTTTAGAGAGGTCTGCCACGATCGGGTATTTTACACCTTTGATACCACCCTGGTTTTTTTCGGTATTCAACCAGGCCCAATGGGAGAACTGTGAATCTACAGAACATCCAACAACAGCCGTTTCGCGTTTTTCAAACTCAGCCAGTTTTTCCTGGAAAGCTAACAGCTCAGTAGGACAAACAAACGTAAAATCGAGCGGATAAAAGAAAAATACGACATATTTCTGACCAACATACTGGTCAAGGGAAAAATTCTCAACAATATCATTACCGTTAATTACGGCGTTTGCTTTAAATTCCGGAGCTTTTTTTCCAACTAATGTGCTCATAAAATAAATTTTTAATGTGTGTAAATATTACTGTTTAATACCAAATTGAGATATTGTATTTTTTTATTAATCACCTGAATATTAATTAGTTCTGAGGTTCTGGAAATCAATCTTCCGGAATCGGATCCAGATCATCATCACTCTCTTCAATGTCTGAATCTTCGGTAAAATAAGACTCATCCCCGACTTCCGGTGTAGTCAGAAAAGTTGACACCGGCTTTAGATGAGGTGGCACTTCTCCCTTATCTGCAAGATATGGAAATACATCCAGGATCGTACTTTCATTAATGCCGCTGATCTCAAAGTCTGCCATCATCCCTTCCATGGCCACTATAATCTGATCGTATGCCTCTTTAACATTGTCTGAAAAGACCAACACCGATTGCGAAACGCGCTTTTCCTTGCCACTCTCCTCGTCAACGGTAATAAATGTAACCTTGGCCTTGTACCAACGGTCGCCATTATCGGAAGGAATAATTTCAGAGATGCGTGTTTTAGCAATTCTACTTACGACAAACTCGCCACTTACCATGGTCTGAAGTTCTTTATAAATACGACTTTCAGCCTCGGTAAATGATATTGCATCAAGCAAATAGGTTTCACTGGCCTTTTTTTCATGGCCGGTTTCATCCATCTTGATGTATTTTGCAGTGCACTCGAACCAGGTATTCATGAGAATTAGTTAATTTTAAACTTAAATTTCTGACACAAAGGTAACAATTAATTAGATGCTGTTTATGACAGAATTCCACACCTACAGATAAAATTTATCGTGTTACTGATGATATTTTTGGTACCTACAGAACCCGAATTGATATTGACATCCACTATTGGGGGCTTTGGCTCATCAGGATTTGATCCAGTTTTTTATGTACCAGATCCCCCCATATCTTGTAGCCATCACGATTTTGATGAAGATTATCCTTTATAAATAACTCATTGCGGGGTTCACCCTGGTCATTGAGATAAGAAGCAGAGGTTTCGATAAAGTAGGTTTTATCCATTTTAGCACACGATCGTTGCAACAGTTTATTGGTCTGTTTAATTTTGGACCAAACCGCCCATCTACTTTTAGTTGGGGTAATTTCAATAACAAAAACAGGCTTTTCAGGATATTTCTTCCTGACAGTACTGACAATATAACGAAACAACCGGGCTACCTCTTTCGGCGTTTTATCATCCACATTACCCGTTATATCGTTTGCTTCAAAAATAACCAACGCCCGAAATTGATGAGGGTAGACAATCTCTTTAATATATACTGCCAAATCCGAAAATTTGGAACCGCCAAAACCCCTTTGAATTACCGGATAGGGAGCCAGATCCTCCTTCAATGTCGACCACAACCTGATACTCGAACTACCGGTGAACAATATTGCATTATCCGGATCCTGTTCATCCTTATCCTGTTGCTTAAACTGAACAATATCCTTATTCCATTTTTCTGATGAGGCTTTGGTATACTTATCTGTTATGCTGCATGAAGTAATAAAAACGATAAATAATAGGGGAATCAATACTATCCCAGTTGATTTTTTTAACATTAAAGCACTCATATTCTAGATATTACAATTATTCATCAGATTGACAAACAGTGGTACAAGTTAATAATAAATCTGAACTTATTAATCAGCTGACAAGTACAGATTACTTCCAACAATATTTCTAATATATTGAATTTGAACCTATTAAATTAATCATTTGAACTTCATCAAAAGGAGTTGATAAGTAGACGCCACCTTTACTTCAAAGTACTATCTTTGCGGCTTAATAAAAATCAAATATGATCTCAGTTGACGGACTTACCGTAGAGTTTGGAGGAACCACTCTTTTTAAAGATATCTCGTTTGTAATCAATGATAAAGACCGCATTGCACTGATGGGTAAAAATGGGGCAGGCAAATCAACTTTACTCAAAATAATCGCAGGGGAACGGACCACCTCCTCGGGAAAAATCTCGGCGCCCAAAGATGCAGTTATCGCCTATCTTCCCCAGCACCTGATGACCGATGATAACCGGACCGTCTTTGAAGAGGCTGCTCAGGCCTTTGCCCAAATATTTGAAATGGAACAGCAGATCGAGGCGCTTAATCTCGAGATGTCAACCCGAACAGATTATGAATCTGACAGTTATTACACCTTAATTGAGCAGGTTTCAACCTTAAGCGAAAAGTTCTATGCGATCGAAGAGATCAATTATGACGCTGAAGTGGAAAAAATCCTTATTGGTCTTGGATTCAGGAGAGAAGATTTTCATCGTCCGACAAGTGAGTTCAGCGGCGGATGGAGGATGAGGATCGAGCTGGCCAAAATCCTTTTGAAAAAACCTGACCTGATATTGCTTGATGAGCCTACCAACCATATGGATATTGAATCGATTCAATGGCTTGAAGAGTTTCTGATCACCAGTGCCAAGGCAGTTATCCTGATCTCTCACGACAGGGCATTTGTCGATAATATTACCACACGGACTATCGAAGTGACGATGGGCCGGATTTACGATTACAAAGTCAATTACTCCCAATACCTTACCCTGCGTCAGGAAAGACGTGAACAGCAATTAAAGCAATTTGAGGAACAGCGCAGAATGATTGCTGACAATCAGGAATTTATCGATCGTTTTAAGGGCACCTATTCCAAAACCAATCAGGTACAGTCACGCGTTAAGATGCTGGATAAATTAACACTTGTCGAGATTGATGAAGAGGATAACTCCGCACTTCGCCTTAAATTCCCCCCTTCTCCCCGATCAGGAAATTATCCGGTTGTCCTCGAAGGAATGACTAAAAAATACGATCAACACCTGGTCTTTGCCGATGCCTCATTGACGATACAACGTGGTGAAAGGGTCGCCTTTGTGGGTAAAAATGGCGAAGGAAAATCTACGCTGGTTAAAGGATTGATGGGCGAAATCGAATATGAAGGTTCACTTATACTCGGTCACAACACCATGATCGGCTATTTTGCACAAAATCAGGCATCACTGCTCGATGAAGAGTCAACCGTTTTTCAGACCATAGACGATGTGGCAAAAGGTGATATCCGGACTAAAATTAAAGATATCCTTGGCGCTTTTATGTTTGGGGGAGATAATCTGACCAAAAAGGTAAAAGTACTCTCAGGGGGAGAACGGACAAGGCTGGCCATGATCAAATTACTGCTGGAACCGGTCAATCTGTTGATTCTGGACGAGCCCACCAACCATTTGGATATGAAAACCAAAGATATTCTGAAAAGCGCGCTGCTCGATTTTGATGGAACATTGATCCTTGTCTCGCATGATCGTGATTTTCTATCGGGGCTTGTGACCAAAGTTTTTGAATTTGGAAATCAACAGGTCAAAGAGCATCTTGGAGATATTAACAGCTTTCTGCAGAAGAAAAAGATGGATAATTTGCGTGAACTTGAGCGTAATCTCCAGAAGTAATCCCGATTAAATTCAAATTGAGCAATATATCATCCATCGTTTTCAAAACCCCGGAATATTTTCAGCAGAAGTAATAATAGTGCACAAGAAAATTGCAATTAAAATGCGGATTGATTAAATTTGGATAAATCAAGAGCAATTGATTATGGAACGTCAACTATTAGAGAGTACACTGACACCTGCCGAACGCAAATTTCTGGATCTGATGAGACACGGCGATAATTTTTTAAGGATAGAGCTTCTGCGACCTGCTAAAAGTTATTATAAAAAAGCGCTTGAATTGAGTCCCAACACCAAAGAGGTGCAAATGAAAATTGCCGAATGTGATCGTTTACTGGCTTTTGAGAGCAAAGTAATCCGCATATTAGTGGTTATAGGGGTAATTATTATTATCGCTTTGCTGCTAATCTGAGCCAGACTCAAATTAATGGATTCACAGATTTATTTGTTTATGAAATCTTTTAAGAATTTCAACGTCAAGATTCTTATAGTTCATAAAGTACAACACTAAATTATTCCTGTTACTCAGATGGATCCGAATTGCTAACCATCAGATTTTTCTCTATACATTATCACGTTCCGATTACTTCGTAAAATTATACGAAGTAAAAAATCACACATTCAGTAGTAAAGATTTATTTTAACGGATAAGAATTTTCAAATGTTTATCCGTTAAAATCTAAGAATTACAATCTCTATTATAGTAATTATATAGATTATAAATTGCTTAAAAAACTTCGCAATACTTTGATAATCTGATATATTATTAGTTTCTTGAAATATACATATCAAAATATTATAATTAATTACATGCAAAATTTGTTTTAATGGTTATATTTTACTTACTTAGAGCACTCTAACATTCCAAAACAATTAATAGCATGCCAGTTAAATTACTTTACAAAGCTGAGCAAACCTATCTTAAAACATCCTTTCCGGCTCATTATTATGGGTCTCCGGATAATAAAGTGTATATTATTTATAAATCACAGGATTTGTCCCCGACAGGGAATTCTGTGATTGAATTTTTTATTGCCAGGCATGAGGAGTTCGGGTACAATTATATTGAAAATAAATTGGTGGAATTAAAGACAAACGAAACCCCCTTGCTTAATAGTTTTATCGACAAGCCCAACATGGTAATAAGCAATGTCGAAAATCCCAAAAACTGCAAATCATACGAAGATGCCCTGGAACGTTTAAATACCTGGATCAGTCAGGAGATGAGTTCACCTCCCAAACCTTATAAAAAGCTATGATACATAGCATTATAAATTTAGGATTATGAACATTCTCAGGCGAATTTTTAAGTTAAATAAAAAACCACTGGACATTGGTGATAAATACCAGGGCGGAATAATTGCATACTTCTTTCAAAAGGGAGATGAGGGTTTTGTCGCGATGGAATCGCATGGGATAATAGCCGCACCGGGTGATCAAAGTTCAGGTGTTATGTGGAATAAGAAAGAATATATCGAAATCATAAAAACAGGAACTAAGATTGGGACAGGTTTAAAAAACACCCTGGCGATTGTTGAGATTCAGGGATCAGGCAGTTATGCTGCAAAAATATGTGTTGATTTAACTCTTGGTGGTTATAACGATTGGTTTTTGCCTTCTAAAGATGAATTAAATAAATTATACATAAACAGACTATTAATCGGGGGATTTAGCAATAAATACTATTGGTGTTCCTCACATCACGGACATAATACGGCTCAGAATCAACATTTTGAAGATGGAAGCAAAGGGAATAATTACAGGCGCTGTGCATTATGCGTTAGGGCGGTAAGGTATTTTTAGTTTACCATCATTATTTAACATCGATTAGCATCCAGATTGCGTATTATTTGCAATCTGGGAATTTTGTTGCTTATTCGCTTAAAAATCAATAATTCGAAATTTGCCCATCTTTTATCGTATTTAGCTGATCGTTTGGCACAACGGCTAAATTAAATACGAAATTCCTGCCGGTACCAATTTTCAAGAATATGCGAAGGATCATCTAACGACCGAAATGAAAACTATGACGTATTATAGTTTAAGTACACCACCCTATAATATTCCAGGTCCATCGATCACGGCATGACAACTCAACAGAATTATGACAAACGCAATTATTGCCCACTATGGTGGGAATGAATTAACAACATCATCTGATAATACCGACATCCAAACGGTTAAAACGATGATTCCTTTGTTGGGAATGGCGCTGGGGGGAGTATGGGCAGACCTTGCTCCATTGGATCTTGATGTAACGATCAATCTTACAACAGGATCTTCCAAATCAAATTAGATTCCTTGTTCCGAATATATTGATTAAGCGTTATTCTATGTTGCAATAACGCTGATCACAAGGAGTTAAATGATTAGTAAATGAGACCGCTATAGAAAGTTAAATATTATAGAGTAAAACAGTGATGTTTTACCAATCTTTAACAATTCGTAAAAATAAAAAAGGTTAATTAGCTTGAAATATGCTAATTAACCTTTTTATTTTTAAAACAGTGACCCAATCTGGGATCGAACCAGAAACCTACAGCTTAGAAGGCTGTCGCTCTATCCTATTGAGCTATTGGGCCATCAAAATTGTGGTGCAAAAGTATAAAAAATCCCCATATGCCGTAACATATTGGGGATTTTAATTTTTATGATG
>CANJNY010000141.1 GCA_947475715.1 Prolixibacteraceae bacterium | reverse complement strand
GTCTTAATCCTTGTTTTTCTGGATGTTACTCTCTGATAGATCTAAATACAAATCATTATTTATCTGATACTTAGAATAGGTTTATTACCAAATTTATATGTATTTTTAAAAAATAATGCCATTTTTAATGAGGTGCAAAATTAATTAATTTATATCATCTAACACTAATTTTTTATTATCCAAATTTAATCACTTTAATTAAAAAAACAAGGTATTACGCTTCTTTAATATCAAATCAAAATCAACATTCTTCCCAATTATTTTCATCGACTGCAATAAATCAGTCGAAACTGGAACCAACAAAATGCTGTCATCATTATCGTAACACTCCTGAACCTCCCGTAACTCCTTCTGTATCTCATCAAATCTGGTCCGTTCTGAATCTGCCAAAAAAATCGATTTCTGAACCCTCGTACATCCTTTCTTTAATAAATACTTTGCAATTAATGACCTAACCTTATTATTTTCAATATCATACATGATAAAATAAACCATACGCTTTGGATCTCCATTAACTTTATCCATTATACCCAATACCCTCCTGATTCGACTGCTTAGCTCCTCCACCTCACTCCCATCATCCCAAACTTTATTCGCAGGCGGTGAACCCTCTATCCCCGACTTCTTCAGCTTCCTCATGATCTCACCAAACGAAGGAGGAACCCGTTTCTTCCGCTCAACTTTCTTCATAGAATAACCTCTGAAATAATCTGAGAAACCAGTAAATTAAGCTCACTATTCGTCCCCGATCGAGGCGACTGGACTACAGAGTATCCCTTTTTACCATAAAAAATATTGGTCTCTGCCTGTCTTAGCCCCAATTGAAACCTGAATTTTTTACCGTACTGAATACTGATTGTTTCGGATGTTGTAATTCCAAGTTCATTCATCCGACTGATTACTAAATCAATTACCTGGTCGATCTCCTCCGGAACAAAAATATGCCTTTCATGTTTTGTCTTAAACCTGGGATTTAACGTCGCCTTGATCTTATTTAAAACGTCATCATCAATGGCCTGCTTATCAACAATATTAACTTCAGATGGAACCAAAAGCTGCTGCTTTATATCGTCCTCTTTAATCATTACGCGCAGATCACGAACCTGATCCGGATTCTCATAGTCGATATAATGCTCCATAATGACATTTAAAGCATCTGGGTTATAATACGCATCAGGGTCATAGCTAATAAAGCAGGCACGGGTTACATCACTGGTTCGCGAATCGATTACCTGGCTTAAGTGATATTGTTGTGAAAATTTACGAGAGAAAATCTTATAAAAAAGGGTGTATTTCCCATGATCATAACATTTGTCGCTTAATTTAAATATTGCCTTTAATCCGTCGTTACCCGGTGAATTAAAAAGCATCAAAACATGGGGGTCGGATGACAATCTCAACTTCAAAGTATCCGCAGACATCTCCTTTTCAGACAGATGATCGAAATCGAGAATGAAATGATTGATCCAGGCAAAATTCTCAGTACGGCGCACCGGCGGATTAAAAATTCCACAAACAACATAAGGAAGATTACGCTTTAGTTGATTGTAACTTTTAAGATCTATCGTTTTAACCAGGCGCAGTTGCCTGATAGTAGCCGCTATTTCAGGTTTTGGGAACCTCACTGAATGGTATAGATAATCAATCTGAACCTTTACCAACGGATCATCTAACTGAATGATATTTTTCCCGGCTTGCAACATAGCAGTGATTATTTAAAATTCTTAAATGTCTGGGCAAGATCCTGAGCAAAAAGCTGAATATGCGTGATTCTGGTCCGGTCAAGACCGCGGATATTTATTATTTCATCCAGGTAATCGTTCATTGACTGAATGACAATTCTTTTCCCTAGATTTTCGAGCCAATAAGAACCATCTTCCTTTATACTATAACAATCGTTATTAATCACCTGTTGGATGGCAAGCGACATGATCACATAATCGGCCCAAACGCGGTATCGTTCTATAACATCAAAGACAAGAACCGGCCGATTATAATCATCCCTGTGAAAAATCCCAACATAGGGATCAATTCCTGACTTAATCAATGCCCCTTCGATTTTCCCATAAAGAATTCCATAGGCGTAATTCAACATGCAATTTACGATATCCGTGGCAGGGTGCTGTGATCTTCCGCTAAACCGGAAATCATCTTTAAGGAAAAGGTTAAGTGTCTCGAAGTAGATTCGTGATGCTGCGCCCTCCCATCCCCTTAAGGTTGGGGCGATATCAGGTACTACTTCTCCTTCTGTCAAGCTAATTTTTGACCGGTAATCCTCAAGGCGCCTTACTGCTTTTGCAACCTGTTTTTCGGTTTGCTGGTCACGCAGGATAAGGGAAAGCAATAATGCCTGCTGGTTCTCGATTTTTTGCATAATGATTTCCTTAATCCAGCTAACCGCTTGTTTTGAGAAACTAAAATCAAGCTGTCCACGGCGTATGGTCGAAACGGAACCATATTTTGAACTCCAGATACGCCCTATAGGCTTCCCGCTATTGTCAACAAAAAACACTTCGATCTCCATTTCAATAGCTAACATGGCAGCATCACTGGAGATTTGAGCCCCTTTGCCAATCTGAATTGATTTGAGGCCATCGGTGGGAATACGTTGTTTTCCATCACTGTGAACGACAACAAAAGCATCATTGTCCTTGGTAAGTGTCGTTCCGAAAGTGTTTAAAATAAGTTCCATATTAAAATATTATGGGATGTTGGGGAACAATAAGTTTTTGTGCGGCTCTGGTCATGGCGGTATATAACCAGCGATATTGCCCGGCCCGGTCAATGTTGTTAAAGGCAGGTTCAAGATTGATATAAACATGTTTCCATTCACCCCCCTGTGCCCTGTGACAGGTGATCGCATAACCAAATTTCATGATTAAAGGATTAAACCTCTTGTCAGACATCATATTATTTACATATTCCTCAGTTTGTGGCTTAATGTTTTGATACCTCATCCTGATTGCAAAATCCCTCGTCAATTCTTTGTCCTGAAGGGAAGTCAGCCCGGTTGCTGCACTGTAAAGTGTGTTTTTAACAATTTTAACAGAATAATTATCTCCGGTTTCAGGGTCCTGAACCTCGGCATCAAGGAGTTGTATTTCACCGACATGCTCGTTCCGATCCACAAACGAAATCAGTTTGACGTGCTGCCCGTTACTAAGTCCTGTCGGGGTGTTATTTTGATTCACCATCAGCCATTCGCCGATCTGTAAAGGAGGATCCTCCGCCCGGAATAAACCTTTTCGGATCTGGCTATTTAAATAATTTACAGACCCATTCGAAAAAGCAATAAAAATTGAATTTTCATACCCTTCCTGTCTGGCATTTTTCACAAAGGCATCTATAGCCACCCAGACATTTCGCGTAACTGAAATATCATTGGTGCCATTTGCATTTAGTGATAATGGAGGGATTGACACGGCAAAAAGCTTTTTTCGCATTTCCGTAGCATTGTCAATAATCCCGCTATTATTTGCCTGTCTTTTTACTTCAGTGAGTGAAACCTGCATTACGGCCAACTTATAGGTAGCCTTAAGGTAGTCTGCCGAAAGTGCTGCCGAAAAACTGCAGTTTACGGGTGGTAACTGAGCATTATCTCCAATAAACATTATTTTTCGGTTTCCGGTATATCGGAAAATATGGCTTAGAAATTTCCCATCGTCGAATTGAAGGTTCGGATTGACCTCGCTTTTATCCGCAATCATCGAGGCTTCATCGATAAAATAAATGGTCTCCTCAGCGTCTGAATTGAAACGAAGTTTAAACGCCAGTGATTTATTCTCTTCACTAACCACACTTTTATTTCGGTCAAGGACATAGATCGAGCTATGAATGGTAGTTGCCTTACGACCTGTTTTCAAAGACATTACCCTGGCCGCGCGTCCTGTGGAAGCCATAATTTCGTAAGGGTGTTCAATCGAATCCAGATAATCCAGAACCCCTTTCAATAGAGTCGTTTTACCGGTACCGGCATAACCTTGCAGTATGAAAATCCGGTCCTTATTTCTGAAAAATTCGGACATCTTTTGAACAGCTGTTGCCTGGCAGGAGGTTGGGGTATAGGGTAAGAAACGGGTTATGGGCATGAGGATCTGCTAAGTTTAAGAAAAATATTAATGGAATCAGTCCTGTCAAATATTAATCAAATCTCTAAATTTCAATGTTTTAATAATATAAGATTTGTCAATGATTTTAATATTAAAAAGCTCTGCTCTTTCGAGATGATTCTTTAAACTTACTTTGTGCTCATCGATATTGTCAAGAACAAAAATAAAAGTAGAAACATAAAGACCAAATCCTTGCCTTAAAGAATCTGATTTATACAGTGTTTCACCTAAAATAGATTTACTTTTAATTCTGCCATCAGGTAGAAGCTCTTCGTTGAAAATTGATGTTTTACATTCGATCGTATAAATTTTGTTTTTCCATGTAAATACAACATCCATTTCGTTCGGAACCATATCCCCATTTTTATTCGTTTTAGTAATGACTAATCCTGTTTTTATTTCATTATTAGAAAGTTCCAATTCTACTTGCAGTTTATGAGCTACATATTCTTCAAACCACTCCCCTGTTAAATATTTAGTTTCGATTTCAGTAAGTTGGCCTGAAATCGAATTTTGAAATTCAATAGCTGTAAGTAAGCTATCCAATTGGTCAATTTTGTTAATCTTAACTCCCTTTTTGCGAAATTTTCTAAGACTACTCAAAACTTCTTTAAATGGAATAAGGACACCTTCAACGAAATGATTAAAAAGTTTTTCAGTGTATTCAGGATTTATTAAACTTTGAGTTGTTTCGGTTATGGTAAATCCATAAGATTTCAGGTATTGAACCACATCTATTTTGGAATTTAGTTTTTCGCTTCTCTTTTTTCGTCCGGGAGCTAATTTTATTAATCCATCATCACTTCCTGTCAAATAATAAATATCAGCACCGATTTCTTTAAAGTAGTCGAATGATGCTAATGTCATCACTTTGGTACCACCGGTAAGGTTTACAATAACCTTTTGATATTCATCAAAATCGATCATATCTAATTTCTTTTCGATGTCGTCGAATGAAAATTGCTGAACCTCAACAAATGGCAGTAACTTTTCTGTTTGAAGGTCACATGCTTCAATGATCCAATTCCGCACCCCTTTTTGTTCCATTCCTTTTGTGCTGATAAAAAGGTAATGATCAACGGTAGCTTTTAGCTCATTAATTAATTGTACATTTGGAATTGTCTGGTCGCTAACAAGACTGACTAATAATGTTTTATTCATTCTTTAATTGGTTAAGTTTGTAAATTAAATTGGTTACTATTTCAGGTTTAATTTTGGATAAAGATCCTGGCCAGGAAGGCAATACTCCCGAAATCTGACAAATCCAAATCGGGTAGTCTTCGAACCATCCGGATGGTCAGTAGTTTGGCGGGTTGTTGTAGATGACACACAGGTGATTCCATACTTTTGTAAGCGAACTACCAGCGCAAAGCAAAAAGTGAGCTCACCCATAACATGAACAGATTTCATCCCTTTAGGCTCATTGGCCAATAATTTTCTTATTTTTATTTCATATTTGTCGGCCAAAAAATCGATATCGAAAGTTTCTGCCTGAGGATCAATCGTTGGAAAAGGGAGATCAACAATGGAGCCGTATAATTTTGCGGCCTCCAGCTGGTTTTGCGACCATTTTTCAAATGGGTGATTGGATAAGTTGATTAGCATTTGCTTATATGGGATTAGTTTTTGTTATTTCATCGTCCAAAAATCGATAAAGATCAATTGTGGAATTAACAATCCTATTCCTTTCACAAAAATAAAAGAGCAGAATATTGTTATCATGGCATTTCTCGAAGAATCGGTTTGGCGGTTTTGAATAGGTCACTAAGATTGATTTAGCACCTAAACCTCCATAATTTTTGGTTACATTTCTAAATTTATCAATATCCTTAATATCAGATATTTGTGTTTTACATTCAACAAATAGCAATTTAGTACCGGTATTTACAATCACATCAATTTCATTTTTATCCTGTCCATCTTTGTAAGGCACAACCAAACTCCAGACTAATTCTTTGGTTTTAAACCATTTCGATAAGACTTCGGCAACCTCCAGTTCGAACCATTTTGCCTCCAGCGCAATGCCAATGGATTCCTTTCCTGAAAAACAATACTCTTCCGGCTCGGCTTTAAACTTTCTGTAAAACGAAAAAATGAGTTCATCTTCCTCTTTTGACCATTTTACAGAGGAATAGCTATGATTGTTAATCAGCTCAAAATTTTCATAGCCGATGGAATGCCTGCTATATTCGAAATATAACTTGCTTAGTTTGAGGTATTCGGGATCCCATCTTTCAAAGAATTTTTTTACGACATCTTTACATTCAAAAAGTTTAGGATCAATATCCTCAAACTTTGTCATCGATTTGATCTTCTGTCCTGAATAATCAATAAAACTCTGGATTGGCAGGAAGTTTTGCAAGGGCTTTGATTTGTTTTCTGTCAGAAAATGTACGATACCATTCTGGTCGATATGAAAGATCTGATTATTTGAATGTTGACCTTTAAAGAATGTAAATAATGCCAGGCTCATAATTTTCGTACCACCCGAAATATTGGCGTAGAATTGCGAATCAGGATATTCGTTTGATAATTTTTCGCAAAGTTGCAATATTTCAAAGTAGTCGTTTGGATTGACAATTGGGCATAAACGGAAATCACCAGGAAGAGTAGATTTGATCTTTTCAGCCACCGCTAATGATTCATTACTATGCAAAAGAAGTACCTTGTCGCAAGGAAACTCTGTAATACCCTGAAGTACTGGAAGTGGCTGGCCGCCTATATTTGCAATTTGTATTTTAAGCATACAATTAATAATGATTAATATTTAATATCTGAGGCCACATTTACCTAATTGCAAAATCTGATTTACTCAGTAGTGCTTAGTGCATCAATACTTGAACGATAGAGTTCAAGTGCCATTACAGACCAAAATTCAAAACCTTTTTCATTAATTTGAGCTGGTGCAGTCCATATCAGATCAGTTAGCTCCTCTCCGGGTATAGGCAGAGTATCTGCATTGTAAAGAATAACAATACCTGTATGAACTCTACCTGCTTTTGAATCTTCTTCATTGATAATCCCAAGCCATTGAAAATCCACGGGATTTTTGCAATTAATCCCGAATTCTTCATATAATTCCCGAACTGCCCCATTAATAATTATTTGGGTCAGGTTTTCGGCATTCTCCTGATCACAAGTGTCAATATGTCCACCAATCCCTAATGATCGAAGTCCATTCAGTCGTTTTTCATTGCCCGCTCTGCAATAATTAGCAAGCTTCCCATTCCACGTAACTAATATATAAGGGATCAACTGTTTACATTCCTCGTTCTCCTCTGCAACAGATCTTTCGCTCCAATGATAATCAATCGTATCAAGAATGATCTTTATTTGTTTATCAAACCACAGGATTGCATACTGACTACACCACGAGTCAGGCATGGAAGCCCGATCAATTGTTAGTATTAAAGCCATTTTCTGACATTATTAAGTTCAAAATATCTTTTTCTGCATCCAGCAGTAATTGTTTTCGTTCTGACTTAGGACAAAAAGCAGCTTTAAATGAATTTCGCACAAGTTGAAGCACTTCCCATTTCGTTAACCCTTTCGAACTAAGCCTTGCTGCTTTAAGATATTCATTGCTTAGAGTTGTCCGTGAAATGCCGGGATTATCAGTATTGATACTGACTTGTATCCCTTTTTCAAAGTAGTTCATTAAGGGATATACCGGCATATCTGAAATTTCGGGGAAATAGTTATCGCGAAATCCAACGATCTGATAGTTACTTGATGGACAAAGCTCAACAGAAATTCGCCTGTCTGCAAACCGTTGGGCCAGTCTGGGATTATCATTCAGTTTTAACCCATGGCCGATCCGGTCGGAATTCAGCACATAGGCTGCCTGCCACACATTTTCGACCTTATCTGTTTCCCCCGCATGTATAGTAATATTAATGCACTCTTCAAGGAGAGGCTTGAATTCTTGAAGCAACTCGGCGGGACTGACCTTCTTTTCATCGCCAGCCAAATCAAAACCGGCAAACCAAGTGTTAAAGTCGGGGTCATTTTTATGGTCTGTTACAAGCTTTATATGCTGCCTGATCTTATCCATATGCCCATGTCGGCTGGCAATAATAATGATTTTGAATTTTGTCTTTACACAGTTTTCAAGCTCATTTTTAATAATTTCAAGTACTTTCTCAATATCCATCTTATCGGCTACATAATTCACCGGAGAACAACGAACTTCGCAATAGGTAACCTCATCCGAAGAACTTTTTTCCTTCAGGATTTGAAGGCATTTTCTTAAACAGCATTCCTTTCTGAGCAATGCCGATCCCTGCAGATCACCCAAACTCATGTATCTGTTGATATCTATCTTACAAAACTCTGATTCTTTGATCAGATCACCAAAAATGATCATATCAAGAAAATCCGGACAGGACTTAAAAGCAGCAAGAAAACCTGTAATTAAAAGATGGGTATCCACAGAAGGCACGCAATGTTCAATGTTTCGCCAACCGTTTTTGCTCAACTCTTCGAAATAGTTAGAATCCCTATTATTTATACGGAGTTCTAACTCATCAATCCACGCCTTAAATTCCTTATTAAGTTGATATTCCAGATTTATTGCTTCGTGGTTCGACAAAGCAGTGTCAACCATTCCTCTTGCATCAAGTACACCACCAAGATGACAATGCAGATCAGCCTTAGGTAATTTTTTCAGCCAGGTAAGTTCTTTCTCTTTCAATTTAGGATCAATACCTATTCTCTCCGTTTGGAGTCGGTCAATTAAATAAGCGGGCAACAATTGCAAACCATGAAAATAACTGGTATTATTTTTTATGCCTCGTTCGAGGTAGTTGTTAAATACCAGGCTTTGGGCTTGCTTTTCCCGTTCCTCGATTAACCGAAGCAAGCCTCCGCCAGCAGAGTCAACCGGAAAATTGCGACTTAAAACGGGGGTTGGTATTGAAACTAATTGATCTGTAATTCTGTTTCTCTCGATTATAACTGGAAATATTGGTTCTATATCAGCAGCTGGAATTATGCCGGAAAGTTGACAGGGTACAACATCTTTCTTACCTAATATTGATGCGCTGCCATAAATATTATCAGCCACATGAAAAAGTGCATCGCATCCAAATAACCATGCAGCCTTTTGCATATCGGCCGACATAGTTTTTCGGCCCCCTGCCAGACTGAGGTAGAGTTTTCCATTTTGTACAGATTCTGAAGCAAGAAGGACTACGCGATAGATGTAATCGGTCATTTTACGGCATTCGTCAACATCGACTAAATTTGAAGTTCCAGGACAAATAAATTCTCTTATCACAAAATCTTTATTTTCAATCATTTCTGACCATTGACTTATGATCTGAAGTGTACCCTTCGAATTATCGTTGTCGGTAAGGATTAGCCATACTTCATCAACCGGCTTTACCTCATTACGGAAATCCGATAGTAGTGATGCATTTGGATATTGTTCAAACAGCTTAACCGATAACGGATTGGTTAAGCCAATCAATTCTGGTACGATAGGCCATGTTTGGCCCAATGTGGTAACTAAGATATTCATCTTTCTAAAGGAAAATTGGAAAAACAGATTAAGAAAAGGGATCTAAAAAGATAAAATTGAGCTAAAATTAAGTAAGTAAAAATTATTTTTCTGTTAGTTCCTTGTACCAGGAATGTGCGAGTTCATCACCAATCCAAATCGAGATTTTTTTCCAAAAGTGATTATTGTCAAAACGTTCGGTCCATTTTAATTTTTCTTTGGGTTTTAATTCATAATAAAACCTAGTGATAGCATCGAATAGAAATTGGTGTTGATTTACGGGTAAAATCTCAACTTTAGCTTTTTTCATCCATTCATCTATTCTCCGTCTTGCATCATCGAAATTTTTGGAAGTTTTTAAAAAAACAAGGCCTTCTTCAACTTTTTTCACTAATCGTTCAATCTGGGCTTTTTCATCTACCTCAAGCTTTAATCTGATATCTTCAAGTCGTTTCGCTTCTACTTGTTTTTCTTCAGCTTCTTTTTGAAGACGTAGGGTCTCGATACGATTAAACCTATTCCTTTCATCTGCAATTGCTTGTAAACGCACAATTTCTGCCTGTTCTAATTTAATTAGCAAATCCTCCTTTATTTTTCTTTCTGCTTCCAATTTTGCTACAAACTCATACTTGTCTTTTTCAAGTTCCTCTTCGCTCTTTCGTCCGATTTTAATAAAACCCATAGGAGTAAACTTAAATTTATCAACTGAGCTTCCGATTGCAATTTTTCGTGATTTGTATTTTTTCTTTCCTGCATTTCTATTATCCTGCCATATACCTGGTTGGCTTGCATAGTCAGTGTATTGCCAATCGCCTGTAATACTGTGGAATCCACTACCAGCTGACATTTTTAAAACACACCAACTATTATCTTCAGGAATTTGAGCTAAAACATACTTTAATGATTCAATAATTGCATTTGTTTCATTATTGGTAAACGCTGAATAAAATTCAATCTCTTTTTGGATATAATTTGATGTATGGACATTAATAATATTGAATAAAAATTCAATTGGTTTGTGAATAACATTCTCTTTTTTTACGCCAAAGGAATGATGATTTATTGTTGAAAAGTTATTAAAAGCTTTATCTGCAATGGATCATGTAATTTTAGAATAGGCTTTTTGTGGTAAAACTTCATAAAGGGTATTAAACCCTGTTTGTCTAAATATAGTATCAGATTGATTGCCACTATGTTTCCAGCCCCCTTCCCAATTATCACCATTTTTAACCAGATTAAAAATTTTGGTATTTGAAAGTTTCAAATGATCAAATGCAGCATCAGATACTTTAATAAAGCGCATAAATTCATCACCAGCATCGGCTTTTCCAAAAACTATTTTCTCGTCATTTGAGTTAGTATTTTTTAAATATTTATAAAGAATTGAACGAATCGCCCCCTTTATGGAACTCCCAGGCAGTACTGGTTTATTGTTTAATCCGTTCTTAAGAAAGGATTTAATATCATTATCTGACGATATTGGCATTTCATATATTGCATCAGAAACTATGTCAAGTTTGCCAGCCAACTTATCCTTTAAAAGTGACTCGTCTTTTTTTTGTAATGCATTTGAAAGGGTTGATATATCTATTTCGTTTAGTACCTTTTTTTGGTTAAGACAATAGATTTTACCACTTGTTTGGACGAAATCCAAGCCCTTGACCAGATCTTTTTCCGAACCGGAACCAACATGTAAAGGCGTGAGTACAACAATATCCAAATGATACCCTTCATTAATGGAGTTTTCCATAATCTAAATTTTTACAGGAATAAAAATGGCTTTACCAGACCGAAAAACACTGTGATTCAATCCCTTTACTGAAGCGGGTTTTAAATCTACAATTGCACCCATCGAAAATACGGCGGCTTGTTTTGAGTAATTAAAAATACCTCCTTCAGTAAACATGTAAACAGAGTTTTTCCGGAAGGTATTGAATGGAGCAGTAGTTATCCAGCCTCCTCTTTTTTTAAAGTCGTAAGCAATTGCGTTCTCTCTATTTTCGAGCAACAATTGGCTTAATTGTTCTTTAGATTCAGGGCAATACAAAGATAAATTTGTAACCGTATCGCTTTCGGCATGATTAATCTCCAAAATATCAGTTTCTAAATCGAAAAACCCTTGACCAATCGTGCGATCTGTCCCTATTCCCTCATTTTTTAAAATCTGAAGGGCACTATCTAAAAGATCAAGATTGTCGCCGGTAGCTATAAAAAACAGCCCTGAATTATCTTTAAAAAAGACCCTTTCCATATAAAAAGGTTCGGCATCTGTGGCTGCTCCTTCAATTCCATAGCGGGGAACCTGCACACGTGGAACTACTTCTGAATGGATAAATCCATCTGCCGGTAGATTTTCTTTTGTGAAAAAGTTCGACTTTAAACATTTTTGGGTTAGATCCAGATCTGCATACAAATAATCACCCCCATTTATCAGGCTTGTAAAGCTTTCAAAATCAATCCATTCAACTTTTTTAATCTGCTTTGCAATTTCCTGAAATTTGGGAGGAGATACTCTTTGTTTTTTCAGCTTTGGGAAAAAGAATAATGCTTTTTTATCCTTGCTTTCCTGATAAAACGGGAAAAGACTACTTATCTGAAAACCCAGATCACCATCCGTGGGTATAGTATATCCAACACTTGCCAATACTGAAGTAAGGGCGGCATACATACTGTCAGAGTGCAAATATTTTTGCGAACTTCCGTAGTCAAGCCGCTCATCACCAATATGAATGGGCGAAGTGAAATGTAGTTTATAAACGTTGAAAGTCGTTTTCATTATTTGTCAAAATATTGTTCAAATGATACAGGGGTTTCAGTAATTTTATGAAACTTGACCTGTCCATAACCTCGCGAACCACTTCCTCCTAAATAGTCGTTTTCGAGGGCTTTTATTCCCTTTTCCAGCAAGGTTATAGATTTAATTCCATCGGCATCATTATCCCATACATTGATCACAATTTCCAGATCAAAGAATGTACCGGCAGGGACACGTTCGGTCTGGCGCGGATTATCTGCTTTGCCTGTTACTCTATTAATGGTGTTCTCAAATTTTACCTCAGAGTAAGGCATATCCGTATAGTCAGATTCATCTAACGCTTTTTTACTTTCAACAGACATATATGAATCCCTGATAATAATCTTTGATGGTTTGTTGTCATTGGCAAATCCAAAAAGATCATTAATCTCACTATTTCCCCCAATCTCAGCAGAACCGGCAATTTGCTCCAGGAGACTTCGCATTTTCCCTTTTATAGAACTACCAGGCAAATAAGGCAGGTTGTCAATACTCCTTCGAATAACAGGATTATCAACGCCTCCAATTTCAACATTTTCTTTACTGTCGCCAATGTGAATTCCCGTAACAATTTCTATACTATATACTTGATGTATTTTTTTAATTAATTTCGTTTTCATTTTGTCTGTTTTCAAGTTTACTTACCGCCGAAATACTTATGATATGCAACAATAGCTTCGATTAGCTTTACAAAATTTACAAGGTCTTTTTTAACACCTGGCCGTATAAAATTGATTCCTTTCTCAAGTTCTTCATGAAACTCTTTAATCTTAGTTTTAACAAAGCTTTTACCGTAGCTATTTGAGACTGTTTCTCTCCCGACTGCATATGCAAGTTTTGCTTTTAACAAGGGAACATCATCTTGATATTTTTCGGGATCGGCTTGAATCCGCTTAAGCTCTCCAAAAAATTTGCGGATTTGCGATGTAGTTAATGGATTAGATTGATCTTTTGTTTGGAGGAATTCTCCAAATGATTTTGCCCAATTCACTGCGGCATCATCAACTTTGTCTTGAATCCAACGCTGTTGAATTTTCTCAATAGGATAAGCCATAATAATTATTTT
>CANJNY010000140.1 GCA_947475715.1 Prolixibacteraceae bacterium | reverse complement strand
TACTGGGAGTCTGCATTTTTTTTTATTGCACTGTGCATGTACTCAAATTTTTCATACGGCTATGATTTAACTAATTTGGTTATACGGGTATATTCATCTTATTACAATTCACAATTGAAATCGAATACTCGCCTTGATAAATTGAGGTTAAATACTGACCATGACAAATTGAGGTTAAATACTGACCATGAGTTAAGTAAAAAAAATAGGAATAAATATGGCAAAGTTGTATTAATTGCAAATGAATTAACGCCAGCTTATACGGACAAACATTTTCTTATTCCACCTTCGCCGCAAAATTTTTGTACATACACTGATAAATTAGATAGTATTAATCATGCTTTTTATTTAAATGCAAATACTTCTTTTATTTGTGTTGAATCTAATTTGTTAATTACTGGAATAGATAATCGCCACCCTTATTTATTTAACCGTTGGTTTTTTTCGAATCTTTACCAATTTTCATTAATAGATTCAATCATCATAGGCAAGACGAAGTACTCCTTGTTTGAATCCTGTTCTTCCGACAAAATTGTAAATTCTGTTATGGATAGTGCTGTCATTAAAGATGTTACACAAGGGCAGTGTTTTCCAATAAATAATATTCTTAGAGAGTGTAATACAAGTAATAATCCGTTAATAAGTAGCCAAATACAAAATAAAGATAGTTTAAAATTATACTTCGAAATTATAGATATTGATAAGAGTGTAATGAATAAATTGCTGGATTTTACAATAAGGCTTTCGGATTATAAAATAACTGTAGGAAATTTTACATACACTATTCCAGGACACTATAAATTTAAACCATTGCCTATTTATCCTAATTTAAACCGTTTTGTTAGTGGTGATTCATTTTGTATTGATGGTCGATTTAAATCTGCTAAGATTAGATTTTTTCTAAGGCGTTAAGGAATTATTTTTTTCTAGCCTTGGAATAGTCATTTTTAACAAAGAATTTTTCAATCCAACAATACAATAATATGAAAGCATAGCGTGACCCCATTTCTTTAATTTCGAGGTTGCTCTTGCCAAATTTGCGATTTTGCCAAGTATTTGGAATGACTGAGTATGAATACCCCCTTACTATGGCTTTTAATGGGATTTCTAACGTCAAATTGAAATGCGGACTTAAATATGGCTTTGTGCCAAGAATTGTCTCTTTTCTATATAATTTGAATGCATTAGTGCAGTCGTCATATTTAATTCGGAAGAGAAATCTAACTATGTTGTTAAATATTCTATTAAATATCAATTTATGTTTGGGATAGTTGAATGTTTTTCCGCCTTTGCTCCATCTGGTGCCAAATACACAATCATACCCTTTTTGTAATTCTTTATAGAATTTGACTAAATCTTGCGGACTATCCGACAAATCTGCCATCACAATGGCTACGCAATCACCGGTAAATCTATCTAGTCCCCATCGTACCGCATTGCCAAAACCATTCGGCCCCTCGTTACAGGTATGCTTTAACGAGGGTATGCTTTCGGATAAAGTCTTTAATACTGCTAACGTATTGTCCTTTGAATTATCGTTAACAACCAAAATTTCATGGTCAATATTCTCTTGATTCAATGCTGAATAAAAAGCATATACAGTTTCTGCAATGCTTTCAGACTCATTATACGCTGGTATTACTATACTGAGTTTCATCTTGGTTTATATATATTATTTCAAAAAAATCACCAAAGGAGTGTTTAATGCGACATTCTTCAATAAATTTATTCTTTTTCAATAATTCATTGATTTTTTCAAATGGAACTTGATTTTCATACATGTCATCCTGGTGATTCTCAATTTGAATTCGTTTGATATGGACAAATTGCTCACTTAGTAGCGGGGCGAACAGTCCTTGTAGACATTCATATTCATGTCCCTCCGTATCTATTTTTATTAAATCAATAACATTGATATTATTTTCTTTAATAAAGTCGTTCAGTTGGATCACAGGCGCCATAATTGTTTCTGAAATAATATCTTCTACCTTTACTCCTAGAATTGCAGCTTTGTTTTTAAAATAAGTGGAGTTGAAATTGGGTTTTTGAAAACTGCTTGTTAAGTCCAATTGGTTTATTTGAAATTCGAGTTCTCCATTTAAATTACTTACGCCGGATTGGTTTAATTCAATCCTACTGTCAGAATGAAATTGCTGCTGTAAATACTTATAGAGTGTTGGGTTTGGTTCAAATGAAAATATTTTAGCATATTGGCTTATTGAACGAAAGAATCGAATCGATTGACCTTTGTTTGCACCTACATCAAAAATAATAGAATTGTGATCAATGTATTTAGATAAATGTTTTTTTAGTTTAGGATAAAAAAATAAATCTTCAATTAGAAGTAATAATTTAGAAATAATGAGCGGGCGTATTTTCATGATTTATAGTCTTTTAATCATTGAATCATGCATCTGAACCAAAGTTTGATCAAGGTCAAACGTCCAATTCCATGACGGATAATGGGATTTAAACTTATTTACGTCGGAAATATACCAAATATGGTCACCAATTCGGTTGGTTTCCTGATATGAAAAATTCATCTTATTACCTGAAATTTCCTCACAAAAGGCTATTGCCTCTAACATGGAACAGTTTGAATGCCTTCCGCCACCAGCATTGTATACTTCACCTTGTTTAGGATTTTGGTAATAATGCCAGAACATATTGACTAAATCGTAACTGTGTATGTTGTCGCGGACTTGTTTTCCATTGTATCCAAAGATGGTATAATGTGATTGAGTAATCGCACATTTCATTAAATATGCCAAAAACCCATGGAGCTGAGCACCTGAATGGTTGGGCCCTGTCAGGCAGCCACCGCGGAACACCCCCGTATTGATACCAAAGTACTTTCCGTACTCTTGTACCATAATATCCGCAGCTACTTTGGATGCGCCAAATACTGAATGTTTTGAGTTGTCAATTGACATAGTTTCGTCGATACCATTTTTGTAAAATGGATGATTGGTATCAATTTCGTATCGTTTTTCAGTCTCAATCAAGGGCAAATAATTGGGAGTATCTCCATATACCTTATTTGTTGAAGTAAAGATGAAGACGGCTTTAGGACAATATTGTCTGGTTAATTCCAACATATTGAGGGTTCCAGTAGCATTTACACCGAAGTCGGTCAGTGGCTCTTTAGCTGCCCAATCATGACTTGGTTGTGCCGCTGTGTGCACGATGAGAGAGATGTCGGTTGAGTATTTTGAAAAAACAGCTTCCAAAGCGCTGTAATCTCTGATGTCGATTTCCTCGGTTTGTAAATTTTCAAATTTTTCTTCTAACCGATTTTTGTTCCAAATGGTTGAACCATCGATTCCAAAAAAGTAGGATCGCAAATTGTTATCAATCCCAATAATTTTATCAAATTTATCATGGAAAAATTCCACACTCTCGCCTCCTATTAATCCATTGGATCCTGTTATTAAAGCTACTTTCATATTATGTTAAAATGGATTTTAATTTCTGTTCATTTTGCTTTAACCAATCAAATGTGTCTGAGACGATATCTTCTACAGATTTTGATGGTTGCCAATTGCAAATTTTATTGATACGCTGGTTATCGCCAATATAAATGCGAAGGTCGGCTGCACGATTTTCAGTTACCTTTTGAATGTTGATTTTGTTGCCTGTAATATTTTCGCACAATTGGGTTAATTCTAATAGAGAGAAACTCGTATTTCTACCTCCGCCAACGTTTAATGTTTGGTTATTGAAAATGTCAAAATTGTGAATTTGGAAATCAATCAACTTAACCAAGTCTTGTATGTGAATGACATCTCTTGTTTGCTTACCAGAACCATTGTATCCGATATAGGACAAACTCCCTTTGAAATAATGTCGTGCTAACCACAATACTAGTACGCCTTGGTCTATTTTTCCCATTTGCCAAGGTCCACTAATCACACCGCATCGATTAATTACCGCTTCAAGGCCTTTATGTTCAATATATTCGGTAATCAATAATTCCGATGCAAGTTTGGTTGCTCCATAAAAAGATCTTGAACCATCAATTGGGAAAATTTCTTGAATGCCTTCAGAAGATATTCCCGGTATGGATTGGGTGTCAGTCCATGAAAATCTCGTTTCATCTTCTATCCAATTCGCAGATTCAATGGCTTTTACAGGATATATTCTACTAGTACTGAGAAAAATAAATTTTGATTTTTTACCAATACAATATTCCAGGGCATTTATCGTGCCTAGGAGGTTGGAATTAATCAGTGGTAAGACAGGAGATTGAATTCCGCTCAGGACGCTAGGGTCGGCACTAGCATCAATAAATAAATCACAATTTCCGATTTGCTCTAGATCTTCTGCATTGCGGATATCTCCATGGATGAAATCAATTTCATGCTCTTTCAAACGGGAAAGATTCAATTCAGAACCGCGTCGACGCAGATTGTCAAAGGCACATATTTTATAATTTGGATATGCCTTTTTGAGGTAAATCCCCAAATTACTTCCAACAAAACCTGCCCCACCGGTGATTGTAATTTTCATTTAAGTTGTAATTTATTCCCAATAGATGGTTCTTTTTAAAGTATATTTTTTATTGATTAACTTCTGGTAACTATATCATTTGAACTGCTTACCGTTCGAATCCCATCTTCAAAAACCACCTACTTAACTGTTCAAAATTACGAGAGTTAAAATTTTAAATATATCGGTTAACAGATGCCTGAATTTTATTAAAATTTGAATCTGTTGAAGCCATCGATTTTTAAAAAATCATTCTTATTGATACTATCTGCTTTAGCAATAGCTGCACCTTTAGTAAAATGAGGAGACTCCATTAAAAATTTTATTTTTGCGTTTTCATATTTATAAACTTTGCCTCATTTGTAAAAACTAGTAAAACTGACTCCTCTCCGTCAAAGTAAATTGACCTCCAAAAAATCTCCTTAATATTTCTGGTCTAAAAAATTATAAAGAACTAATTGCTTTTATTATTCAAATTTAGGATTTTATTTTAGACTCTATTGATTAATCAGCGATTCTGCGAGTAAATATATTTAATCCATTTTGATAGCTGGTAAAATAATGGCAATACTTCTCCTATCAGACCTTACAGGCTGTTTGGTGTTCTCAGTTTTTTCTCTAATGTTGGTATTAAAAATATTTTTTGGGGGGGGGTATAAAATAATTCCTGTTTTGAAGGTGCAGGCTTATCACCCGAAGTTTTTGGCTCCTATTTCCTTGATTTAGCCTGAGAACAATCTTATTTGGTGCTTTTTATTGTCAATCGCCGTTAGGGTTTGTATACAAAGCACCTGACATTTCATAGCACAAAGTAATTGCTGCCATAGATATTTGATTGTGAGTTTATTAAATCGTTTCAGTAGGTCTTGTATTTTGCAGGTATGTTCCAGCAATTGGTTGAACAGGTGCGCAATCAGCATGGATTGATAGTAGTTCTGTTGCGCATTAAAGGATTTTCTACTGTATAAATGCTCCATGTTGTAACCATTGTTTTTCTCCTCGTTGAAGCCTTCGTTTTCGATTTTCCATCTTAGCCTTCCAGCCTTGCTCAGGTTTTTTACGGTTGATTTATCAGTAGGAAAATTGGTGACACGTATAAAGTTTGTTGTTGCTGATTCGTTTGTTTTTGTATGGCTGATAGTCTCTTTGCATTGTAGGTAATGCAGTACATGTTTCTTGTGTAGCAAATCTTCCACCCAGTAAAATTCTTGTTGTATTGTTTTGTTTTTTGCAGTACAAACCGGATGATGAATGTAGCTGTTGCGCTTTGTTGGGGGATCGTCGTTGAGACAATTCTGTAAAGCGGGCAGACTGCCGTCCTGTAAGGTGATAATATATTTCCATTCATTCGTTTCACAAATACTCATCACCGGGTCGCTGGCATAAAGGGCATCTGCAAGAATACAAATGGGCAGGCGGGGAAAAGCATGTTTTAATTTTTTGGCCAGGCGTTTAAAAGCTGTTTGTTCACAATCCTGTTTGTCATAGGGTTTATTGTTGTCATTCACTATCCATTCAGTGGCGAGTGATATGGAAAAACCATTTTCTGTAACCAGCTTTGCTTCCAACACAGGATACAGATAGGTTATTTTACCGTTTTTAGATTCCTTTTTTAATCCGCAACCAAACCTGTCTTCATCACAGCTTACTAAACCGGTAGCATCAACAGCCACCAGGTAATGTTCAAATATTTTATGCTTGTAAAAGACCTTGCTTTCTATCAGCCGGCTTATTATGGTTACTTTAATTTTTTCAAGTTCAGCAGGCGGCAGTTTTTCAAAAATGTCCTGAACTGCATCTAAGTGAGGCAATTCGGCATTGAAGAGTTTTTGAAAGTTAGCCTTAAATTCTCCGCTGTGCCTGCGGTCATTATTGACCGCATTACGACTTTGTGCTTTGAAGATGAACATGGCGAATGCTGCGCTGAGAAGTTCATCACAACGGTAGTCCTTTCGTTTACGGTGGTCTGACACCTGTGCAAGCATTTTCTTTAAATCCGGAAAATAGCTTCGCATGATTTTACGTAGTTCATAGGCAATGTCTGTACCACGAATAGTTTCGTCTTTTGCCTGAATTTTGTTTGTTGCAGAGGAATAATTGTGCTTGTTACCCAATATAAAACACCTATCTTCACGGCAACAAAAAGCCCACCGGATATTCAATAACAGTGGGCTTTTAAAAAATCAAATATGGGTAACAAATATACTTTAATTTAAAAGTATCCACAGCCCGAAAGGGCTTTTTATTCCCAAAGCCTTCCCACAACTCAATTAGCCCGAAAAATATTTTCATTGACCTTCATGAAACCCACAACGGATATGTATATTATTTACTCGCAGAATTGCTGGAAAACAAAAGGCAAACCAAAGTAAAATGAGTGTAATGGATCATCACCTGATGGTCTTGCTATGATGGGAATTATGGTTTCAAGTGCTAGCCTCAATCCTTGTTGTAATGGATCATCACCTGATGGTGTGACATTTGAATTGACCAAGAAAAACAACGATGCCGATAAAAGAAAAAAGCCTGTTGTCTCTGCAGGACCCAGGCGCCACCAAATGGCCGATTGTTCTCCAATCAGTGTCACGAAAGGAAACAACAAAGAAGTCAAAAAAGCATATCCTTGCTTGAAAAGAAATTGAAATAAAAACGAGGAAGTTAATATGGCTAATACGAGATTATAAATAGAGGCTGCGAAAAAGTTGAATCCAAAAATTCTAGCCTGAAGAATCTTGTCAAAATAATAAAGTGGTCTGAATCGACTCCAGAGATCTTCAGAAATAATCTTATATAAGGTATCGATCAACCCGATATGTCGAATGGTGACAATACTTGTAATGATTTCATGATTGTCGGTAAGATGATTTCCTGAAGTTAAGGTCTTGCAAACAACCAATAATGTTGTCCAGAGAAATCCGATTAAAAAAAGTGCAAAAATCGCCTGATGGCTCTGTTTCAAACGCATGAACGCATTGAATAAATTACTATTATTCATTAATGAGTTTTGTTTTTTTATGTGCTACACAAATAATCGAACTTCCTTTCCAATGTTTCGGAAGTAAAAAATATTCCAGAATAAAATAACCCGCAATAATTTTATGGAGAATTTTCGAAAATCCTTTTGGGGGTACAATTTGGGTGTTTCTGGTTTTGTTAAAATGAAATACAAATTTTGCTGAATTAAACAAGGCATGAAAAAAGTATCTGTTCTCAATAACTTCGAAACCAATTTTATCAATGACATCCTTTGTTATTTGCAAATCGTATCTTCTGTAATGCCCATAAAACTCGTCATAATTTGACCAAATCTCTTGTCTTGCAGGAACTGCAATAATGATACTTGTAAGATTGCGGTAACGATCTAAAATGTTTTTCAGAAACTCTACGGGATTCTCGATATGCTCAATTACATCCAGAAGCATAAAAGACTTGAATTCCGATCTCTCTTCAAGTGGAAGATCATTCGCATCCATACCTGTTTTAATAAAGTCGCTTATTCCATGGATGGGTTTGCAGACCGATAATTCCACGCCTTTGCAATGAATGCCTCTGTCCCTTAAATACTTTACAACAATTCCTCTCCCGCAACCAATTTCAATTATCTTGTTTTTATCGAGGTTGTTTTTTTTAATAGAGTTGCGAATGATATAATTTCTCGAAAGACTCCAGTAGGTATTCTCAACTCCATCAGAATAGACCGATTCAAATTGCTTTTCGTCAAATTCCGACTTCATAAAAGCTGTTAATTTTATTTGGTTGCAACGATGGCTATGTTCCAGGCATACCTCTTTAGAAAAGGAATTTTTTTCAAAAAAGTGTCAATCTTTTCTAATCTCAGATATCGGCTTCTAAGTCTTTCCTCATCAGAGATAATTTTTTTCCAATAAGGTTCATCATTTGGATGGACCTTTTCGATCAGATAGAACCTCACAAAAATCCAAAGAGTTGCAAACCAGAATGTGTCGTATTCAACCTTGCTGAAAAATGTGGAAAGTTTTTTGGCAACATTTATATTTAAAGGATGCTCGTCTTCTGTTCTTACTTTGGTAGCCATTCTTCTATAGACATTGATGACCGGATTATGCATCAAGGGATCCCAGGAGAGCATTTTCCCCCCTTTTTTAAGAACTCTGTATATTTCTTTGGTGCATTTATCGAAATCGACGTGATGCAACGTATTTGCGATGTAAACAAAGTCAAAGGTGTTATCAGGAAACGGAATTTTCATCGCATCTACCACTTGGGTCTTCACTTTAACATTGTAATTGGCAGCCAATTCGTCCACCACATGAAGCATTCCGTCGGAGTAATCTGTTGCGATGCAATTGGCACCCTTCAAAGTAAAATAAACACTGTTTTCGCCTGCGCCGCAACCCAAATCCAAAATCAATGAGCCTTTGATATTTTGCATGTGTGAAATCAAGAATTTGTTTTCAGGACATGTGGAGGAATCGAAAAATTTCCTAACGTCAATTTTACTACTGTCTACTTTTTTAGCCCAGTCATTGTAAAATTCACGTTCGTGCTCATTTATGATTGCGTCATTCATTTTCGGACTGTTCCTCCATATTGATTGTTCTGCTTACGATAAATTCCGGTCGCTCTTTAATTTCATCAAATAAAACGCCAATGTACTGTCCTAAAACACCAATGGTCAATAGTTGTACTCCACCAAAGAAAACAATGACAACAATTAAGGATGTCCAGCCTGATACCATGGTTCTCACTCCGCTGATCCAGAAAAACAAACTTACTGCCAAATATATTAATCCTAAACAAATACTGAAAAACCCCATTAAAATCGCGAATTTTAAAGGCTTTTTTGAAAAATATAACATGCTGTTAGTGGCAAAACCGAACATTTTTGAAAATGGGAATTTAGTCGTCCCTGCAAAACGTTCTTCTCTGGTGTAGTTCACGGGACATTGTTTAAATCCGATCCAGCTGATGAGTCCGCGTATATATTTATTTTTCTCTTTGAGTTTATTAAATGTGTCGATGACTTTCCGATCGACCAATCTGAAATCCCCTGTATCAACAGGAATCGTTGATTCGGATAATCTGTTCAAGATCCGATAAAACAATTTGGCGGTAAATAGTTTAAAGAAACTTTCACCCTTGCGTGATTGCCTTACACCATAAACAACATTGGCGTTTTCAGATTTGCTGATTCGCAACATTTCCGGAATGACTTCAGGAGGATCTTGCAGATCAGCGTCCATAATTACTGCATAATTTCCTTTACAATATTTTAAGCCTGCCGAAACTGAATTTTGATGTCCGAAATTTTTTGAAAAGGAAATGACCTTTAGGCATGCATCTGCTTTTGCAAGTTCACCTAAAATGAATTCGGTTTTATCTGAACTCCCATCGTTAACAAAAAGTAATTCATACGTTACACCTGTTTTTTTTAATACAGAAGTTAATCGTTTGTAGCTTTCCTGGATAACAAGTTCTTCGTTATAACAGGGAATCACAATGGAAAGCTCAGTCTCAGACATTTTCATTATACTGGAATTTTGCTTTTATAAAAATTCGATTGAAAAATATTTTCGTGAACCATTTCACTCATCACGCAATCAAGGTCGTTCATGTTCTTCAAGCTCAAATGATACGAAAGGATCGTTTGATATTTTGGTAACAAAGCAAAGGTATAGGAATTTCAGTTTACCTTCCATTCTTGAGCAAGGCTGAGAAGGTATTTTTGTAGTAAATTTGTAATTAGATGACACGAAGAGAAAATTTGGCTCCAATCGCATTGTTTGTATACAATAGGTTGGAATATTTGAGGCAAACTGTTGAAGCTTTGCAAAAGAATGAGCTTGCTGCCGATTCTGACCTCATTGTCTTTTGTGACGGACCTAAAAATCTTGCGACTGCAAATGATTTTAAGAAAATTAATGCTGTCCGAGATTATGTGAAAGTCATTTCAGGATTCAAATCAGTTTCAGTTATTGAAAATGTTGTCAACAAAGGTCTTTCAAATGCTATTTTTTCAGGTGTTACTGAAGTCATCCATAAATATGGAAAAGTAATTGTTCTGGAGGACGATTTAGTTACGTCTCCTTATTTTCTTCGGTTTATGAATGAAGGTCTTGAACGGAAAAAAGACGATGGTCAGAAGACCCTATTTACCAAGCCGTCCAACCCCAATCGACCATAAGGTTATGACCGGTAACATAGCTGGAGGCATCTGAAAGAAGATAAATCAGTGCACCTGCGACTTCATGGTTGTAACTCGGTTAAAACCTCGAATAACTCTCACAGGCAATCCCTCGTTCATACTTTTCAATAATCCCGCATTACCTCGATTTTCCAAAGGTTGGTCTTCAACCTGTTTTCCAGTGTTTGGATCATTTAGAGGGGCAATGAACGTGGATTTTCTAGATTATCAACATAAATACTATTTTATCAATCATTAATTACTATTTTATCAATCAGTTATTGAGTTTTTTGATTGATAAATCATATTTTTATGATTGATAAAATACTTATGCCAAAGAAATCAAATAAAAGAGAGAATGAGATTATTCAGTTTATAAAGAATAAACCTAATTGTACTTCTCTAGAAATACTCGAAGGGTTAAAGCTGGAAATGAGTATCGTGACACTTCGTAGAGTATTGCAAGAATTAATCGCAAGTGGTTTAATAAATGCATTAGGGGAGCTAAAAAGTAGAAAGTATGAAATTAGTAATTCATATAATATTATTGGGCCAATAGATGTTGATCAGTATTTTAAAAAAGAGATTGATGAAAGAATTATTCAAGACAGCTTTAATCACGAATTAATTAAAGATACGCTCAGTAGCATCACCCTATTTACAAATTCTGAACTTGATTATTTAATTAACTTACAAGAGAAGTTTACATTAAATGCTTCAAAATTATCCAAAAGTGAATATAAGAACGAATTAGAAAGGTTAGCAATCGATTTAAGTTGGAAATCCTCTCAAATTGAAGGGAATACTTATTCTTTATTAGAGACAGAAAGATTATTAAAAGATAAAGAGACAGCAGCAGGGAAGACAAAAGATGAAGCTTCTATGTTATTAAACCATAAAGAAGCCCTCGATTTTATTATAGATCACCCAGATTATATATATCCATTAACAGTTTCAAGTATTGAGGATATTCATAGTATATTGGTAAAGGATTTAGATATAATTAGAAATATTAGGAGGAGGAGAGTGGGGATATCGGGTACAAACTATAAACCGCTTGATAATGAGTTTCAAATTAAGGAAGCACTTGAGTCAATGTGCGATCTTATAAATTCAAAAAATAATGTATTCGAGAAAGCATTATTAACGCTAGTTCTAATATCTTATATTCAACCATTTTCAGATGGAAATAAGAGAACTGCTAGGATTATAAGTAATGCAATTTTAATGAACAATCATTACTGTCCTATTTCCTTTAGGACTATTGATTCAATAGATTATAAGAAGGCTATGTTAATATTCTATGAGCAAACCAATATCAATCCATTTAAAAATGTGTTTATTGGTCAATTTGAATTTGCGGTGAATACTTATTTCTAAATAATTAATACCTGCGTGAGGGAAATACACCGGGTTCAAATCGAGGTCTCGCTTCAAGAAAATCAAGGACGTTAAATCGTGGGTCCTTTGTTGTTTTTGCGTGAGGTTTGCGTGAGTTTTTTTACTTTTACCCATACAATAAGTTATTCATGGAAATACATAATAGTTCAATTGAAGATTTAGATTTTATACTCGATTTATATAGGTCCGCAACTGAATATCAAAAAGAAAGATTCATTAGTCATTGGCCGGAGTTTGACAGACAAATGATTGTTAATGAAATTTCAGAGCATAGACAATGGAAAATGATTACTGATGGAGAAATGGAATGTATTTGGGCTACTACATTTTCTGATCCTTTAATTTGGGAAGTAAAAGACATCGACCCATCGGTTTATATTCATAGGATAACCACTAATCCTAGATTCAGAGGAAAAGGATTAGTTAAAAAAATTGTAGAGTGGGCTAGAAATTACGCAAATAATAATGAAAAGAAGTTTGTCCGCATGGACACGGTAGGAGAGAACCTAAAACTAATAGAGCATTATACGGATTGTGGTTTTGACTTCTTGGGTTTCTCTCAATTAACTAATACGGATGGCTTACCTCAACATTACCATAACGCAGTGGTTAGTTTATTTGAGTTTAAGGTGTAGTTTTCTTACTTGTATTTCAGGTCCGCTCTTCTGCTATATTCGGTAGTACTCACTTAAACAGAACTCCTAGTGGTAAACTATGGAGTGAAATGCTGGAAAACTATCGAGTGAAATAAGTTGTAAACTTTGGGGTGAAATATCCATCAAAATGCTCTCACAATCCATAAACCTTAAAAAGCACGCTATTTTGACCCAAAACGAACCACGCCGTGATAAAATGGGGGATTGCGGTTTAAATTGTCTACAGGCGCTTTGGGTGCTATGGGGTAATTCCGGTTATTCAGATGCAGAAGTAAAAAGCGTAAGGGTATGAATTTTTAAATGTTTTTTGGGAGATGTCATCTCCCAAAAAAAGATGTCAGGTAAGTAAATCATTGAACTAGTAAGAAACGGATGAAAAAATGACTGGTATTGTACAATTTGTCCACCTCCTATGTACCTTGTAAATAAAAAAATACAGTGTAGGTATGGTTATTTGCTTATTAAGCGATGCCAGTCCAAGGGCAAAACCTTATCATCAAAATGAAGAGGCTTTACCCTTGGTGAATGAGACTGATTAAATATTTTTATTATCTTTAAAGCACAATGAGACTGATTTAATATTTTTATTATCTTTAAGGCACAATTAAACATTAATCTCGAATTATGAATAAGGGCTGCAAAATTATGGCGTTTTTTTTCTGCATACTCTCTATTGTCAGCGATTCTGCGAGTAAATATATTTAATCCATTTTGATAGCTGGTAAAATAATGGCAATACTTCTCCTATCAGACCTTACAGGCTGTTTGGTGTTCTCAGTTTTTTCTCTAATGTTG
>CANJNY010000139.1 GCA_947475715.1 Prolixibacteraceae bacterium | reverse complement strand
CCTTCGTGATTAATACTTTAATGGTTCAACCACTTCGTGGCTGGGGGTGAAGGGGGGTTATCGCTCACCCCCGGTTCCGCAAGCTACACCGGGGGTTATTCAAATTGGGCCACTTCGTGGCGGAAAGAGCACGGAATATCATCTACCCCCTGTGTTCGTCCCTTAGCTGGCGGAGGGGTTATTAGCTTCGCTGATCTTCGGTTTAAATTGGACCACTTCGTGGCGAAAAGAGCACGGAATATCGTCTACCCCCCCGTGTTCGTCCCTTAGCTGGCGGAGGGGTTATTAGCTTCGCTGATCTTCGGTTCAGATATAAAAACTTCGTAGCTTAAAATAGTTTTTCAGCAGACGCTATTAAAATTAAACCACTGCATAAAATGGTTTTCTATGCAGTGGTTTAGTTTTTTTTAAGCCAGGAAAACATTAATCTTTTTTCCGGATACCTATGATTTATCCTGTTTTAAACTTTTTTTCCTTATGGCATTAATTCGGTAAGTTTCTTTGTCAATTCCTCCGGAGAAAGGTTTTTTCCAATAATATTTCCCGCTTTATCCAGCAATATTGTACTTGGAATTGAATTGATTCCATATTTTACTGCAGCTTCGTTTTGAAAGTATTTAAGGTCTGAAACATGATGCCAGGTAAGCTGATCATCGGCAATAGCTTTAACCCAGGCCCCCTTTTCACGGTCAAGAGAAACCCCAAGTATATCGAATCCTTTGTTTTTAAAAGTGTTATAAATGGCTACTACACCAGGATTCGCCTTGCGGCAAGGGGCGCACCAGGATGCCCAGAAATCGATAAGTACAATTTTTCCCCGCAATGAGGAGAGTGCCAGAGGAGTCCCTTCGGGTGTATTTTGCGTGAAATCGGCTGCCTGAGCACCGATGTCGGTAATTCTTATGCTTTCCGCCATCTTTTTAAGTTCACTGACATAAATTGAAGCGCTAATTGATGGATCGAGAAAAGCGATAAGGGTGTCGAGCTCATGAGCAGTCATCTTTTGAGCCAACTGGCTTAGAACAATTAAAGGGGAGACCGTTGATTTTGGATGTTGGCGAACGAAGTTTTTCACATATACTTTTTGGTTTCCCATCATCGCTTCGTAGTCAATCTGTGCCCGTTTCATCGCATCTTCGTTCCCACTCTGCCGGGCTAAATTGTATTTCTGCTGAAGACCCTGAGTTTCCCTTGAGATATTTTTGAGCTCTTTCTTGAGGATAGAAAATTCGTCATTTGCTTTGGATCCCTGGACCTCTGTAATACTTAAGCTATCCATATAGGCTGTGAGCGAAAGGCTTCCGTTTTCGGCAAAAAACTGAGCAACAACTGTTTGAGGAGGAATTGAGATTACACGCAGTTCCGGCAGATCAGCTTTCCCTTTGAGCTCAAATTTACCCTTTACAATGTTTGCTGAGTCTTCGGCAATCCACTTGCCGTCTGCATATTTCATTAATTTGATCAGACCATTCTCTTTTCCTTTGATTTCTCCTTTGACAATATACCCCTTAGGTTTTGAACAGGATAAAAGTGTTACAAATGCAATGGCGATAACTAGAAAATTTCTCATTAGATAAAAATTTATGACAATAATTATGAGTTCGCTTATTTAAAAAGTGTTAGCAAAGGTATTAAAACAATTTAACTGGCAAAAACATCATTATTCATTTCCAATTGATTTGAAATAGATTGCCATTAACTCGTGAGCAGCGATAAAGGAACTCATTGCGTTGTCGAGAACCAGTTTCTCAAAATGGGGAAGTCGGGGTTTAATCAGGTGATTATGATAGAAATTATACCGCAGTGTTTCGTTGATTGTTTCATACATCCAATATTTGGCCTGATCGCTGCGCCTGTTTTGAAAATAGTTATTCCCTTTTGTCAAACTAATATATTCATTTATCGTATTCCATACTTGGTTTACACCATTGTTTTCAAGGGCAGAGCATGTTAGTACCGGAGGGATCCAGCCTGATCCGGTTGGGGGGAAAAGATGCAAGGCATTGCGAAACTGTGCGGCAGCAAGTTTGGCCTTTTCGAGATTATCCCCGTCTGCCTTATTGATTACGATTGCATCGGCCATCTCCATGATACCGCGTTTGATCCCCTGAAGCTCATCTCCTGCGCCAGCAATCTGGATCAGGAGGAAAAAGTCGACCATTGAGTGCACCACAGTTTCCGACTGACCGACTCCAACTGTCTCGATAAAAATGGTGTTAAATCCGGCAGCTTCGCATAAGATGATGATCTCTCTTGTTTTTCGGGCTACCCCTCCGAGTGAACCGGCTGCGGGACTTGGCCGGATATAGGCATTGGGATCGGATGAGAGTTCCTCCATGCGGGTTTTATCACCCAAGATAGAACCCTTTGAACGTTCCGAGCTTGGATCGATAGCCAGAACTGCCAGTTTACCTCCTCTGCCTGTAATCTGTTTTCCCAATACTTCAATAAAAGTGCTTTTCCCGGCTCCCGGTACCCCGGTTATCCCAACTCTTATGGCATTTCCGGCATGGGGCAGACATTTAATAATAACCTCCTGAGCCACCTTTTGATGTTCTGATTTATTGCTTTCAACCAGTGTAACTGCCTGACTTAATAACGTAATATTACCATTCCTGATTCCTTCAACGTATTGGTCAGGTGAAAGAATCTGTCGTTTCCCTCTCTTTAGAAACCGCTCAACAGAATCGGTATTCACTGCCTCGGGCTTTTCAACTCCGGCATTGACATTCAAACCAATATATTTAGGATCATTTTCAGGATGACGGTAACTCATGCTTGTGGGTATTTAGTATAAACAAGGTAATGAAGCTTAAGAAAGAATGATATTTCGTAAGGCATCTGATAAATAAGTATTTTTTTATTTTGGATCATTAAGAAATCAGTCCAGTATGGAAATACGACATTTAATCCTTCTTATTAATTAATAGGAATAGTTTCTAGCCAAAAGCCTGATATCCGAATTAGTTGCTTTTCACCGTGCCGATTATCCTTAAAAGAGTTGTTGAATGGGACGGATCGTTTGAAATAACGGTGATGATTTTATTTTGCATCCCCACTTTCTGATGTGAATCAAACGTAACTTTTAATTCTGCAGACCCACCCGGAACGATGGTATTGGATGAAGGTTTGCCCGTTGTACAGCCACATGAGGTGGTCACACTGCGGATAAGCAAATCCTTTTTTCCTTTATTCATAACCAAAAAGGTAAATTCGGCTGTTTTTCCTTCGGCAATCTCCTTGAAATCAAATACTTTAGTATTGTATTCGATTTTAGGTGCATTCTCCAGATCGGCTGTGCTAAGCTTTGAAAAGTCTTCTTCAATGGTCGCGCTTACCTTGAGGGGATCAGTATAATTCTCTTCGCCGTTAAACGCCATGAAGATTCGGTTGTATGCAAATCCATATTCCGGTTTTTTAGACGCATCAAATGTGATCACGAAAATCCCCTTGGATTTTGGCAGTAAAATTTCCGGAATTGTCTTAATTGTCAAATGGGGAGGAATATTTTTAAAGGTCACTGATGCAGAGGAAGTCCCGGGATTGTATATTCGGATTGTGTCCCGTTTTATTTCATGATCTTTAATCCGAACAAACGATAATTCATCGGATGAAAGTCTGATCTTTCCAAAATCAATAGGAAAAAGATCGTTCAGATTGAGTGCCTTTGGGATTACCTCACCTGCGATAGTTAAGACGCGCACTGTTTTGGGGATATTGGCAGTTACCGTTATACTTTTAGAGAAAGCTCCTGGACGTTGTTCCGGATTATAGGAGACTTTGATAAATCCTGTTTTCCCCGGAAGAACCGGTTCCCGGCTGTATTCCGGCGTTGTGCAGCCGCATGATGCTTCAACTCCTTGAATAATGAGTGGTATCTTGCCTGTATTGGTGAAATTAAAGTTGACATCGGCCGGTCCTGCCTCCTCTTTGATTTTTCCGAAATTATGATCCATTTTCACAAACTGAATCTCCGCAAACGGCTGTGATTTAGCTGACTGTATAAGAATAAGCAGCAGCATAACGAGTGTTGTTCCACTTATTCTGTTCATTTGCTCTTTTTAAATAGTTCAGCCACTTTGTAAATAAGCAAACAGGATAAGGCTCCCAAAGCCCATATCATTAGAAAATCAACTGTACTGATATTTGCTGAAATTGAACTTCTGCGATAGTTTGCGGCACATAAAAGCAGCAGGATTAAAGGACCAACCAGACCATAGTATTTTTTATCCATAAGAGGAAATTTAAATTGCTAAAATTAGTGAGCTTCTATTCATCTCCAAAAAGGACCCCCATATTTCTGGCTTTTTTAATCAGCAGGTGGTTTGGATCGACCAGGCTAAGCTTTCCTCCAACCTCTTCGAGCGGAACAGCGCTTAGCACATCGCCATGAATGGCAACCATCTTTCCAAATTCTCCCTGTGCGATCAGCTCTGCGGCATAGGCGCCATAACGGGTAGCCAGGATCCGATCCATTGCCGAGGGACTACCTCCGCGTTGAACATACCCCAACCGGGTTTCGCGCGCTTCAATTTTTGTAAGTTGGTGTATTTTACTTACCAGATATGAGGCCGCAGAAATATTCTCTGGCTTGGCAATCCCTTCTGCAACGACAACAATTGCCGAAACTTTCCCTTTCGAAAATCGTTCCTCAATTGATTTACACACTTTATTTATATCATATTCGATTTCCGGGATCAGGATGATATCTCCACCCCCGGCAACCCCAGCATAAAGGGCGATCCAGCCAGCATTATGCCCCATCACTTCGATCACCATAGCCCGCTGATGGGAGTTGGCGGTAGAGTGCAGGCGGTCAATGGCTTCGGTAGCAATGCTCACCGCTGAGTCAAAGCCAAAAGTAAGCTCAGTTCCGAATACATCATTATCAATAGTTTTGGGGATTCCAATAACATTAAGTCCTTCCTGCGCAAGCAAATGGGCAGTCTTCATTGTCCCATTCCCTCCGATGCAAACTACGCAGTCGAGACCGAGTTCTTCATAGTTTTTCTTAATCAGCCCGGGTTTGTCATTATGGGTTAATCCTTTCTCGAGCTTAAACGGTTTTTCACGCGAGGTTCCAAGAATTGTTCCACCCAGGGTAAGGATACCTGAAAGCTTTGGCTCATCCAATTCTACGTAATCCTTTCTGATCAAACCACTATAACCGGCTGTAAATCCGATCACTTCCATTCCATATTTCACAATTGCTGTTTTTCCGACACCTCGAATGGCAGCATTTAACCCGGGACAGTCGCCCCCTGCAGTTAGAATTGCTATCTTTTTACCCATTACCTTTATGTATTAATTATTGATCGGTTTTACCGAGATTTAAAATTTTAATATTGCAAATTTAATACATATTTAGGCTGCCCCATTTTTACAATGGTCATTTTATTGTAAATTTGAATCAGTAATTGATAACTCCCGGTGAAGTGCGCTTAAATAAGGCTTACTTGCACCGGTTTTGGCTGGTAAATAACTTTTCACAAAAGGGAACATGATGAATAAAGTGAGCGTTTTAGCGGGTATTTTTATTATTCTTTGTGTGGGATGCCGAACCGGAAATAAAAAAGGGGTGTCAGATTCCCTGATTCCAAAGAATCAGTTAAAAAATGTGGAGTGCTGCGAGAAAGGACCACTGAATCAGTTAACAGACGCAGAGAAGGCTCAGGATTGGTTACTTTTATTTGATGGTAAAACAACCAATGGATGGCGGGGATACAACAAGAAAAATTTTCCTGTCGCATGGATCGTTGAGGATGAAGCATTGAAATGCCAGGGCGATTCAGACAGGGGAGTGGCGGGAAAAGCGGATGGAGGAGATATTATTTATGACGGAAAGCTCTTCTCTGATTTTGATCTGCGGTTGGAGTGGAAAGTCTCTGAAGGGGGAAATTCCGGTATTTTATATCTGGGAAAAGAGGTGGCAGGATGGCCGCTTTATAAAAGTGCTTTAGAGATGCAGGTGCTCGATAATGATAAAAATCCCGATTCATTCAGGGGTAAGGAGGGGAATCGTAAAGCAGGTTCACTTTACGATATTATTGCAGCTAAGCCACAAAATTTGAAGCCTGCCGGCCAATGGAATTCGATCGAAATTATCTGTGATCATGGCAAAGTGGTCCACCGGCAGAATGGGGAAGTTGTTGTACAATACGAGTTGGGTACACCTCAGTGGAAGGCTCTGGTCAGCAAATCAAAATTTCCCGGGTTAAATCCCCAATGGGAGAATATAGCCAAAGAGGGGGTGATCGGGTTGCAGGATCATGGGTGTGATGTTTGGTTTCGAAATATTAAAATCCGGGTTTTGTAAGTTTTTTATCGGCTGTAAGTTCCTTAAAAAACCTTAATTTTATTTTCTTAAGTTATTGTAGATTAATTTTTTGTTAATTTTCATCCGGTAAGATTAGTGATTTTATAAGAAACAGGATGTTAAATCGAAAGATTTTTTGAAATTTGCAGTATAGATACAAGAATTAAGTAATTGTAATGAAATAATGTTGTATTTAAAATTTCTGCTTTTGACCCCTCTAAATCTTCTTAAAGGGGAGACTTCAGGTTGGAATCTTAAAGAAGTGCAGGAGTTTACTTCCATCCCCCTCCTTTGGAGGGTTTAGGGGAGGTACTTTAAGGGAAGAAACAATTAACAACAAATTATTCTTATAGCATAGTTTTTAGTATTAGATTATTCATAACAGTTAATTAACCCCCAATTAAAATTTTTATTTCAATGAAAAGTACACTTTTAGTTTTGTTTGTTTCAGTTTTGTTTGCCTTAAGCAGTAGTGCCGCTTCGCAAAATAAGGAGAAGGCCGCAATAAATACCCTTACCGAAAAAGAGTCAAAGAGCGGTTGGATTTTGCTGTTTGATGGTAAAACCAGTAATGGATGGCGTGGTTATAATAAGACCAATTTCCCGTCTGACTGGAATATTGAAGATGGAGCTATCCATTTAAAAGGATCCGGGAATGGTGAGGCAGGATCCGTTAATGGGGGTGACCTTGTTTATGGCAAGAAATTTGCAAATTTTCATTTGAAGATTGAGTGGAAAATCTCCGAAGGGGGAAACTCAGGTATCTTCTACCTCGCTCAGGAGATCCCCGGCAAGGAGATCTGGAGAACTGCACCTGAATTCCAGGTATTGGATAATGATCGTCACCCTGATGCAATGTTAGGCAAAGATGGCAATCGTCAGGCCGGATCTTTATACGATCTTCTACCTGCAAATCCGCAAAATACAAAGCCTGCCGGAGAATGGAACAGCGCAGAAATTCTCTCATATCAGGGGACGATCATCCATTTTCAGAATGGAGAGAAGATTTTGGAGTACCACCTCTGGACTCCTGAGTGGAATGCACTGGTTGCAGGTTCAAAATTTCCGACTTATAATCCTGACTGGGCAAAGGTTGCCAAGGAGGGTTTTATCGGACTTCAGGATCATGGCAATGATGTGTGGTATCGTAGCATTAAGATTCAGGTGAAGTAAACTGCCTGAGAAATAATTTAAAAAAGCCGGTTCCATTTTTAAGGGCCGGCTTTTTTGATATCGTCTTGTAAAAAGCTGATTTATCAAAGTTCAAAATAGAATCAGACCTGCATACACTGCGCATCCGTTATTCTAAATCGGATTGACTTTGCGTAATTTGTGCAGCCTCAGTTGGAAATCAACTATTAAATGCAGTAATCGCGCAAGCTCCATTTAGTTCCAATTCTACTTTGCGCAATGTCCGCAAGGCGGGTTGTAATATTATTCGCTCCTGTGTGTTTTGCTCAATCCCGCTTAGGCTTGTAGCGGGAATAAAATTCGCCCCGTTTATTCTACTCTTTTAGTTACCGCGAATGCAATTCGCGCTACCCAACACGGAACGCGGCATTTGGTAAAGAATTATTTTATTTTTTTTGTCGTATCTTTGTCGTACTTACAATTTGAACGATGCGTTACCTCGACCCGAAAAATGATTTGACCTTTAAGCGGATTTTTGGAGAACATCCCCATCTGCTTAAGAGTTTCCTTAATGCAGTGATGCCACTGGCAGAGGGAAAGAAAATTGTTTCACTCGCATATCTGCCTGCCGAGCTGGTTCCCGAAATCCCGATCTTTAAAAATTCGATCGTCGACGTGCGATGCGTTGACGAAAAAGGGCAGCAATTTATCGTTGAGATGCAGATGCTCTGGACCGACAGCTTCAAAAGTCGGGTGCTTTTCAACGCCTCAAAAGCTTATATCCGACAGGTGGGAAAAGGGATTCAATACAAAGGATTGCAACCGGTTTATTCGCTGAACATCATCAACGAAAATTTCGATAACAAGTCGGATAATTACCTCCACCATTACAAAATTATCCATACCCAGGAGCGTGAAAAAGTAATCGAAGGGCTTGAATTCATCTTTATCGAACTTCCGAAATTCCAATCAAAAAATTTTACCGACAAGCGGCTACAGGTATTATGGCTGCGCTTTTTATCAGAGATCAGCGATCAGCAGGAAGGGATATCTTCCGATTTTTTGGATGTTCCTGAACTTAAAGAGGCCTCTGAACTGATTTTGGAAAGTGCCTTATCCAAAGGGGAACTTGAGACCTACGACAAATACTGGGATTCTATCAGCACTGAAAGAACGATCCGGGCCGATTCGTTCGAAACCGGGTTGGAACAGGGTATTGAGCAGGGTATTGAGCAGGAGAAATTAATTATTGTACGAAATGCACTGAATATGGGATTATCAACCCCGGATATCGCGAAGCTCACGGGCCTTTCAGAACAAGATATTGAGAGGTTATAGGGGTCTGGCGAATTTTATTCGCCCTTTTTCTATCAGTATTATAAAATACCGCGAATGCAATTCGCGGGACCCATCACCACCCATCGTGGGCTATGGAGTAACTTTCCCATTTGAATCAACCCCTGATGCCCCGCCAATTCTCCCATACTGATCGACATAATCATTGTCGGTGGTGATTTTGCCGTATCTGTTTACCTTCGGGAGGTTAAACACGGTCAGACTTAAAGTCGTCGAAGTTAATCCCGCGCTGTTACCCGTGCCGATGGTATAGGTGGTTGCCGGACTGCGCAGGGTGGGAGTTCCGCTGATAATGCCCGTTGTGGAACTCATCGTTAATCCGGCAGGTAAAGCCGGAGTGATGGAGTAGGGGACCGACGGAATTTTTCGGATCAGGTTATTCGATTGATCGGCGATGAAGAGATTGCCCGTACCATCGAACGCCAAACCCGCCGGGGCGGAAAACCTCGCGGCGGTTCCGGTCCCTTCGGCATGACCGGCTGTGGTACTCCCGGCAACGGTGGTAACCTCTGCTGTTGAGAGGACAATTTTACGGATCGTATTATTCCCCCCATCGCTGACATATAAATTTCCAAAGCCATCCAGGGCCAATCCCGAGGGTCCGTTAAATGTTGCGGCTACTCCTGTTCCATCGGCATGGCCTGCCGTGGTAGTGCCGGCAAGGGTGGTGACTACACCCGTTGCCGTGACAATCTTACGGATCAGATTATTGGCCTTATCGGCTATATACAAATTGCCATAAAGATCGGCTGCTACTCCTGAAGGTGCATTAAAAGTGGCTGCAGTACCGGTGCCATTGGTTGCAACGCCACTTCCGCCACCGGCAAGGGTGCTTACTAATCCCGACAACGTTATTTTCCGGATCAGGTTATTATTCTGATCTGCCACATAGATACTTCCGATGCTATCAATGGCTACTGCTGAAGGTCCGGAAAAGGTATATCCATTAATTGTATTGGATGATCCTGAGGTACCGGTTCCGGAAAATACAGATACACTCCCTGTTGAGAGAACAATTTTGCGGATCATATTATTTCCTGCATCGGCCACATACAAATTGCCCTGTCCATCAGTAGCGATACCCGAAGGCTGATTAAAGGATGCAGCTGTTCCTATCCCGTTTGCAAAGCCCGCTGAACCGGAACCTGCCAGTGTGGTTACCTCGCCTGAAGGGGTAATTTTGCGGATCAGGTTGTTCGACCGGTCAGCCACGTAGGTATTCCCGGAACCATCGGTCACTGTGCCGGAAGGGGAGCTGAATGTGGCTGCCCGACCGGTACCGTTTGCGTTTCCGGATGAGAGGCTGTCTGAACCTCCTCCTGCCAGTGTAAGCGACCCCCCTCCCAGGGAGGCTGATGTGGGTGTCCCACCCGTATTCACAGGTGTCAGGGGTGCAAGGGTGTTCCTGACAGTATAGCTATTCGGAGTAGTGTAAGTGATGGCGGGTGGCGCTATGGCCAGGGTGGCAATGGTAACCGTAGCGCTGTCGGCACCTGCGCTGTTCCTGCAATTGATGGTATAGGTGGTTGCCGCGCTTGCCACGGTTGGCGTGCCAAAGATCGTTCCTGTTGAGGTTTCAAAGGTTAAACCTGCGGGTAATGCCGGAGTAATTGTATAGGTTGTGATCTTTCGGATCAGATTATTGCCCTGATCTGCAACGAGTACATTCCCAAAAGGATCGACTGCAATCCCGGTCGGGGTGCTGAATGTAGCTGCTGTTCCTCTTCCATCAGCATGACCTGATGCGATAGTCCCTGCAAAAGTAGTAACTGTACCCCATGATGTATCAATCTTTCGGATCAGATTATTCGACTTATCAGCCACATACAAATTGCCATAAGGGTCAGCAGCTACTCCTGAAGGGGCGTTGAAGGTAGCTGCCGTACCTGTGCCGTTGGTTGCGGTCCCGATACCGCCACCTGCAAGCGTACTTGAAGTACTCGCTACGAATTTGCGGATCAGGTTATTTCCCTGGTCTGCCACATAGAGATTTCCGGCGGCATCGAAAGTTATCCCTGTGGGGTTATTGAATCTTGTAGCAGTTGTACTACCGTTTACATTACCTGAAACATTCGAACTGCTTCCGCAAACAGCAGTTACAACGGTTGATGAAATAAGAATCTTACGTATTTTGTGATTACCAGCATCGGCAACATAAATATATCCGCTATAAATGGCCAGCCCTGTCGGGGCACTAAATGTTGCCGAACTTCCTGTCCCGTTTAAATATCCCGAAGCGCCCGTACCTGCAAATGTGGTTACCACACCCGTTGAGATCACTATTTTCCGGATCTTATTACTTCCGGTATCGGCTATATAAAGGTTCCCGGCACCATCGGCGGCGATCCCCTGTGGTGCGTTGAAGGTCGCTGCAGCCCCTGTTCCATCGGCGGAACCCGAAGAACCCGAGCCCGCCAGCGTGGTGACTACTCCTGCTGGTGATATTTTGCGGATCAGATTATTTGTTTTATCGGCGATATAGGTCGTGCCCGAAGCATCTGTCACTGATGCGGAAGGGGCCGAAAAGGTAGCTGCGGTTCCGGTGTTATTCGAAGAACCTGCGGTTGTCCCTCCGTTACTTCCCCCGCCGGCGAGTGTGGTTACCAGATCCGGGGATGGAGTTCCTCCTGTATTGGAGGGACCAAGAGGTGGAATTGGGATATTAAGCGGGTAGTTTTGAGGTCCGCTGTAGGAGATTGCAGGCGCCGACAGGTTAACGGTAAGATCAACTGTGGTTGAAGCGCTTCCGGCACTATTGGCCGCAGAGATGGTATAGGTTGTTAGCGGACTTTCCGCGGTGGGTGTGCCGCTGATCACAGCTGTTGTAGTGTTAAAGCTTAAACCTGCGGGCAAGGGTGGGGAGATCGAATAGGGAGCCACAGGGATCTTCCGGATCAGGTTGTTCCCCGAATCGGCGATATACAAATTGCCGGTACTATCGGCAGCCACTCCTGCCGGGGCGTTAAATAATCCGGTAGCCCCTGCAGCATTGAATGAGCCGGCAATTGTAGTGCCTAAGCCCCCTGCAATGGTGGTTACAACGCCGGCAGAGGTGATCTTGCGGATCAGGTTATTGCCCAGGTCTGCCACATAACTGTTTCCCCGAAGATCCGTGGCTACTCCGTAGGGTTGTAAAAAAGATGCATCTCCACCTGTTCCGTCAAGGTAGGTTTTCACAACACTACCGCAGCCAGCCAAAAACGAGACATATGCTGATGAAATAGTTATTTTCCGGATAAAACTTGGTACTGATGCTGATCCCGCATTTGTTACAACCAATTTTCCGTTCCCGTCAAAGGCAATCCCGCTGGGATTATTAAAAGACACAGCTGATCCGGTTCCTTCTGCCTTTGCCGCTGAGACACTAGCAGCTGAATTACCGCCACTATCTCCTGCCAATGAGCTTACTAAACCTGCCGGTGTTATTTGGCGAATTTTATTATTTCCCTGATCTGCAACATAGACATTCCCGGATTGATCTACTGCAACGCTAGTCGGGCGATTAAATATAGCTACGGAATCTACCCCGTCTGCAAATCCTGATGAAAGGCCGTTTCCACCCCCTGCAAACCGGCTTACGACACCCGAGGGGGTTATTTTACGGATCAGGTTACTTCTGGAATCTGCAACATAAATATTTCCGGTGGTGTCGACAGCAACACCTGTAGGATAGGTAAATGCAGCTGCTGTTCCTGTCCCGTTTGCATATCCCGAAGCGCCTGTACCTGCAAAAGTGGATACGACCCCCGTTGAGAGGACGATCTTTCGAATCGTGTGATTTAACCTGTCAGCCACGAATAAATTGCCTCTTCCATCCGGCGCTAATCCGTAAGGGCTGTTAAAGGTAGCGGCAGATCCTGTGCCGTCGGCTGCCCCTGATGCGACCCCGCCGGGAGAGCCTCCACCGGCAACAGTAACAGGGACGCCAAAACCACCATTCACAGATGCCCCTCCACTAAGGGTTGGAGTTAACGGTGTTATGGCTGCATTGACTGAAAAGGCAGCAGGTGCTGTATAGGATATCACCGGGGCCGTAGTTTGCCCAAAGGTGTTTACGATGGTTAAATTAATAACTGCTATAAGCGCCAGGGCTGCAAGTGTTTGGAATTTCATATGTTCGTGACTTTGTTCGTTGATCAGACTAAAATGATCTTAATGAAAATTCATTGACGACCATGTTCTAACAATTGTGCTAAACTATTGCGGCTAGCAACTTAAATACCTAAGTGCTATCCTATTTTCGCGGCAAAAATATAATTTCTTCCAATATTTTCAAAGTCGGTAGGTATCATTGTATTGATAATATAAAATGTAACAAAGCGGAAGCTGATCGCTTTTAGGGTCTAAGCCCCTTTTGAAATATTTGGAGGGGGGTAAGCAGGTTTCATTTTTAAGGGACGAATAAAATTGTTTTTTGAAATCAAACCTGGCTGGCGCTTAGGTATGCAGCCGGGTAGGTGGATCGGGTTAGGCGATCGGGTCGGGCGAATTTTATTCGCCCATGAATTGCAGAATCCGCGAATGCAATTCGCGGGACCCATCTCTGACCCAGCGCGGAACCCGGTTATGGAATAACTTTTCCGTTTGAATCTACCCCCTTTGCCCCGCCAATGCTTCCGTTCTGATCGACAAAATCATTGCCGGTGGTGAGTTGCCAGTATTTGTTTACACGCAAAATTGCTGCCTGTCGGGTTGGTTGGCGTGCCGGTAATATATTAAAAAGAAAGAGGCTCGCTCGAAAAT